>CAYWSS010000608.1:0-3919 GCA_964460505.1 uncultured Caldilineaceae bacterium
CCACAAGGGTGCGCCACTACATATTGGGGTACGCCACGGCAATTCCTAAAGAGCCTCATGTAGAAAGCGAAAACAACCAATGAGCATTATAGACCAACTAAATTTTGATCTGAAAAACGCCATGAAAAGTCGCGATAAATTCCGTACCGCAACCATCCGGAATTTAAAATCTGCCATAAAATATGCAGAAATTGATACGGAGGACCGGCAGTTAGATGATGACGGCGTGTTGGCCGTCATTTCCAAACAGGCCAAGCAGCGTCGTGACTCGATAACGGAATTTAAGAAAGCCGGCCGGACAGACCTGGTAGAAAAGGAAGAGGCTGAACTGACCCTGCTGGAAACATATTTGCCGGAGCAAATGCCTGAGGAAGAGATACGCCAAAAAGCGCAGGCAGTTATTGACGAACTGGGAGTTACAAATATGAAGGGGATGGGGCAAGTCATGAAAAATCTGATGCCCCGGCTGCAAGGGCAGGCAGACGGCAAAGTTGTGAATCAAATTGTGCGGCAACTTCTGGCAGGTTAGTATCAACTGATAGGGGAAACATGGAACGCATTGCGCCATTTGCAAACTTAATTTATTGGGGTAATACTATCCACCAATCAATCGGTCTCAGAGAAAATACAACAGTATGATTAAGAGAGAGCGTGGCGTTCTCGCCGGTAATTTAAATCAAATATCCAATCGGCATATTATACGGGCGTTGCTCATTGCCTGTATTTTTACAATTGCCGGCATATTTATACTGGCTTACGAATTTTCTGCGGTAGATCCAATTAATCTGACCAAAGGTGAAGTTGCCTCCCAGACCATTGTTGCGCCGGAGCAAATTTCTTACACCAGCGCCATAGAAACAGAAACGGCTCGCGAGCGAGCCAGAAACTCTGTGCCTACCCGATACACCCCGCCCGACCCGAATGTTGCCCGCCAGCAAGTAACCCGTCTTCGCAAAATCTTTGACTACATAGAAACCGTGCGGGCCGATCCTTATGGTTCGTTGGCCGAAAAATTTGAATGGATTGACGCCATCCCTGATATCAACGTGTCTGACACCGAGATCGACCAGATTTTGATTATGAATGACGAGGATTGGCAGAACACGCGCAAGGAATCTATCAGGCTTCTCGATAACGTGATGCGAGATGAGATAAAAGAGTCTCAGGTTTTTGCCAGACGTCGGGAACTCCCCAACAAAGTTGCGTTTGATATTCCGCAAAGTGAGGCTGATGTAATTGTGGCCATTACATCAGATTTGATAAAAGCCAACACTTTCTCCGATAAAGCCCGTACTCAAGAAGAAAAACAGGGCGCCGCAGGTGCGGTTGAGCCGGTGGTCGTCTCGATTGAGAAAAATGAGATGGTCATTCCCGCCGGTCGTGTGGTGGGCTCCAGAGAGCTGGAAAAACTGGAAGCGTTGGGCCTGCAACAGCCTCAATACAGCTGGCTGCAAGTTATTGCCATGCCGGCCATTTTAATGGTATTAACAACGACGCTTCTGTGTGTTTATATTGTTCAATACACACCCAAGCTGATAGCCGATACCAAACGGCTGCTGCTATTGGCATTTCTGGTTTTAACCTTTTTGGTTATCGCCAAGTTGCTCATGCCCGACGGTAAAATGCTGCCTTATTTCTTCCCCATTGCATCTTTAACAATGATGATTGCCATCCTGATTAATTCACAATTATCCTTTTTAATTACGGCGGCGGTGGCTTTTTTGGCCGGTTTTATTGCCACCGAAAATCCTGAGCTTATTGTGATTTATCTAATTATTAGTGGCTGGACCGGCGTTTTGGCTCTGGGACGCAGGCATAGGGTAAATAGCCTGCTTTGGGCCGGTTTGTATGTTAGCCTGGTGAACACCAGTATCATTAGTGTGTTTACCCTTACTCAAGACCCTACGCTTGGGACTCTATCCAATACCGGACAACTGATACTGGCCGGAGTACTAAACGGCATCTTTTCGGCAGGATTTGCGCTGATTGGTCTCTTTGCCATTGGTAATATGTTCCGCATTACCACATCCATTCAATTAATGGACCTTGGGCGGCCCACCCAGCCTTTGTTGCGGCAGTTACTGCTAAAAGCTCCGGGAACCTATCACCATAGTTTAATGGTTAGCAACCTGGCCGAACAGGCTGCCGAGCGCATTGGAGCAAATTCTTTGCTGGTGCGGGTCATGGCTTACTATCACGATATTGGAAAAATGCAGCGTCCCTACTTTTTTATTGAGAATCAACCCGATGGCATGGAGAACGTTCACGAAAAGCTGAACCCTCAAATAAGCGCAAAGATCATTATCAGCCACGTAACAGACGGGTTGGATTTGGCCAAAAAATATCGATTACCCCCCGCCCTTAGAGACGGCATTGCCCAGCACCAGGGAACCGGTTTGGTGAGATTCTTTTACTATCAGGCCTCCGAACAGGCCAAAGAAAAAGACTTAGAGATAGATGAGGCCCAATTCCGTTATCCCGGCCCCAAACCGCAAACCAAAGAAACCGGAATTTTAATGCTGGCCGATGTATCGGAGACAACCATCCGGGCCCTGAAACCCCGTTCTGCAGCGGAGATAGATGAAATAGTACAAAAATCAATTGCCCATCACCTGGATACCGGCCAACTTGATGAGTGCGATCTAACCATTTCTGACCTGCACAAAATCCGGGCCGCCTTTGTGGACATTTTGCAGGGTATTCATCATCCCCGTATTAAATACCCTGATCAGGTGAAAGAGGAAGAAGAAAAGGCCAAACTTCAGGCTCAGGAGAACGAGCAAAAACAAATTGAGCAAACCGCTCCGCCTTCATCAACCTCCGGAGGCGATGCCCCCAAACCGTTAAAACCCGTTGCTTCGCAGCCTCCGGGTTCGTTGATTCAGCAAGAGTAAGAGGTTTGTCTATGGTAGAAACGTATCTGCAAACTGACGATGAATTTGTTGAGTATGTTGATTCAGAGCGGATTCAGCAGGCGGTGGTATCTACATTACAAGCTGTTTATGGTGCTGCTGCCAAAGGCGAAAGAAAAAATGTTACAGTTTCCATCACTCGATCCAGTGCCTTGCGACAGCTAAACCAGCAATACCGCGGCATTGATGCCCCAACCGACGTTCTATCATTTGAAAATCGGCCTGACCCAAATTTTCCCGCTGCCGATCCTGCCATGGACGATTTTTTGGGCGATGTTGTGATTGCTTACCCCATAGCCCAGGCCCAGGCCCTGTCCAGTGGACACGCGCCCGCAGATGAATTGTTGCTGCTTACCGTCCACGGTATGCTTCACCTGTTGGGGTTTGATCACGGCACTCCGGAAGAGAAAATCAGGATGTGGTCGATTCAACGACAGATAATGACCCAATTGGGGTTGGCGCACATCCAACCCACAGAAAACTAAGGCCAAAGCGTTGCAAAAGATCAATCGCGTTCAAAGTTTTAAGGTTGCGTTCTCTGGGATATGGTACACAATAAAAACGCAACGCAACGCTCAAATTCACATTACCATTGCAGTTGTAATTGTAATCCTTGGGGTGGTTTTGAGCCTCAGTCTCACAGAATGGGCCATTTTGGCATTGACTACCGGGTTTGTAATAACAGCCGAAATGCTGAATACGGCCACCGAAGCGGCAATGGATCTTGCCACGACAGAATTTCACCCACAGGTAAAAATTGTCAAAGATGTGGCGGCAGGGGCGGTGGTGGTTTTCGCCCTTACCGCCGTGGGTGTTTGCTTTCTGATTATTTGGCCGGCCCCACTCAATTTTTTTCTCGTCCTTTATCTTGTCATAAAATCCCTCTGCAATACCTACCCCAAACCGGTGAAGCGTGCCTTTGCCGTTTTTCTCATGTTCTTCTATCTCCTCATCACTAAAACGGCGCAAATACTCAATGATATTATCCTCCCGTAGTTCTAATAACA
>CAYWSS010000609.1:0-3919 GCA_964460505.1 uncultured Caldilineaceae bacterium
CACCCATGCACAGGTGTCTTTGCGAAGCGGGCACCCCCCCCACCCAATTTCACTCTCCCCCAACTCATGTTAGTCACACTCTTTTAATATCATGACAAAATGACAATCGGTTAATTTGAATCTTTGGAACGAACAGCCCGCATTTT
This sequence comes from uncultured Caldilineaceae bacterium, assembly GCA_964460505.1. GTDB lineage: Bacteria > Chloroflexota > Anaerolineae > 4572-78 > J111 > J095. Next base: position 147 of record CAYWSS010000609.1, read on the forward strand.
CAAAAAACCAGCCGTTGGCAAAGCAATTAGAATGATTGCAGCCAAAGCAAAGACGGCGATATTAGTCTTAGGGCTGTCCGGCAACACACCACCAACATCGGGCATGCCCGCCACATTCGCGCCGATTGTTTGCGGTGGCGGCAAAACCTCGCCCAACACCGCCGGCAGATCCGTGCTGCCACATTTACTCAAATTGGCAATGTCTCCCAGGGTGATAAACGGCAAAAAGTTGCCGCCGGGTGTTTCCAACTGAGCCGGGTTCGAAGGGCCGACATCACCCCGATAAAAGCCCATAAACACGGTCCAGGTTTCTTTGAGGCCATTTGAAAAGACCACCACATCGGGGTTGATGGCATGGGCGTCGGGCGGTAACCGCAGGTCAACAATAATTGGGCCGGCACCCAGATCGTGGAAGTAATAATATCCTTCTTCGCCCGATCCCCAGAAGATTTCAAAGGTAATGCCCCGCGCTCTAACCATTACATCTCTGGAAGGCACCCCAAACCATTCTGATTCTGCCGGATTTGACGGGTCTTTGGGGTGATATTCATACACATAACCTTCAACCCGCGTATCGGTAATGGGAACAATATGAGCTTCCGGATCTTCTTTTTTGCACTGTCGATCCAAATGCCTCAGGTAGCCGTTAAACTCTTCGCTATCGTAAGGATTAAATCCGTAATCAACATCCAACTCGTTTACGCACGTTTCTTCTTGCGCGTCGGGATACTCGCTAAGGATTTCCTGTATCCCTTCCAACGAATATTCCTGCCCGCCCAGTTGAAAAGAAATCTTTTTGGTCAGCACTTTCAACCAGGGGTCTTCCTGAACCAAATCTACCCTGGTATTATCTTTACGCACACATTTAAACATGGTCGGGTTCATCACCCCGATTTCGCCGGTGGGTTCCCCGGCATAAACAGGTACGACCTGAATAAGTATGAACAATAACACAAATACAACAAGCGGCGTATAGTATTTCATTTGTACCACCCCAAGGCACAACTTTGCATAATATTTCTTCTCCATTGTATCATAGTTAATGGTTTGTTGCCAATGGATACAACAATTTTCCATTATTTCCTGCGTTGCATCCAAAAGTTCATGGTTATCCAACCATCCCCGCCATTGGGGTTTCCCCCAATACGCCCTGTACTTGCAGGCAAGCAACCTGGGTTTGGCCCCAGTGAAGGTGTGTTTGGGGTACATTTCACTTTTTTGGCAGATTTACCAACGCGCCGAAAATTCACCGCAGAGAACGTTGAGCACGCAAAGATTTCGGCTTATATTCAGTACAAGTGACCGGCACTTTAAGTGCCGGTTACTTTTGCACTTGTTCCAGATATGAGCCGGGATTTCTATGTTTTTTCTCTGTGAACTCTGCGTTCTCTGCAGTTAAACACAATTCGCCCACATACTGAAACGCACCCGCGTATTTGATTATCATTGCGAATAGCAGGGCTTGGTGCTATTATTATGCGTCAATGCAAACAGATAGACATCTACTGCCGGAGTACAACATGATCATTAAGGTTTCAGACCAACGCCCCCCGAAAAAAACAAAAATAGTGGCCACCCTTGGCCCGGCCAGTAGCAACGAAGCTACGCTGCGTCGCATGATTATTGCAGGGCTTGATGTTGTTAGAATAAATTTTTCTCACGCCCAACACAAAAATGGAAAGGCGCTTGTAGCGCTGATTAGAAAACTGAGCGATGAACTGAATGTGCCCCTCGCAATTATCGGCGATTTACGAGGGCCTCGCATTAGGGTTGGAGAAGTTGAAGGCGGCTCGGTTGAGTTGAAAGCAGATCAAAAATTGGTGCTAACCCCAACAAAAATGGCGGGGCGACAAGACAGAGTATCAATTAGTTACACCAAGATGGCTCAGGACGTTAATGTGGGCAGCCTGATTTTGTTGGACGATGGCAATATTGAGCTAACGGTTAAACATATTGGGAATGATAATGATATTGTGTGTCAGGTAAAAGTGGGTGGAACGCTAGGCAGCCACAAGGGAATTAACCTGCCGGGCTGTCGGGTCAGTTTGCCCTCGCTTACGCACAAAGATTTTCAAGATGTTAATTTTGCCATAGAACAGGGGTTTGATTTTTTAGCCCTGTCTTTTGTCCAGTCTGCAGATGACGTGCGTTTGCTAAAAGCCTATCTTGTATCTCAAGATTCGGGTATTCCGGTAATTGCCAAAATTGAGCGGGAAAACGCGCTTGATGATTTGGAAAATATTGTTCTGGAATCCTACGGAGTCATGGTTGCCCGGGGCGATTTGGCGCTGGAAATGAGTTTGCAGGATATCCCAATTGCCCAAAAACGCATCATTAAAGTTTGCCGCAGAAAAGCAAAACCGGTGATTACCGCCACCCAAATGCTAGAATCAATGGTGTCTTCTCACAAGCCAACCCGGGCTGAAGTAACCGACGTCTCAAACGCCATTTTAGATGGCACCGATGCGGTGATGCTTTCCGGAGAAACGGCTATTGGCAAATACCCGGCTGAAACCATTGCCGTAATGTCCAGCCTTGCCTCCCGCACCGAAGCGGCCTGGATGACCGGCGAGCTACTGGGACCTCCGCAACTGCCGCTGCCCAAATCTATTGATGGAAATATTGCCTATGTTAGCCAGGTTGCGGCCCAATCCGTCAAGGCCAAAGCGTTACTTATCCACACCAGCACGGGGTCAACGGCGCGACGGGTGGCCGGCCATCGCCCCAAAATTCCGGTATTGGCCTTGTCTGCTTATCAGAGAACCCGTAGAATACTGGCCTTAACCTGGGGGGTTGAAAGCCAATTGGTTGATCCCATTAAAAATACAAAACATATGGTTTTTATGGCATTTCACGAGGCTATCCATGGCGAGTATGCCGGCAAGGGTGATATCATCGCCGTGACGGCCGGAACACCCTACGGCACCGCCGGCCGCACAAATATGCTTAAAATAGAAGAAGTGATGGGCGACGTATCGCCGGCAGAATTTAAAGAGCTTACCGATGATTAAAGCCGGGTTTTTAGGAGCAGGAATCGGGGCAATTTATGTAATGAGCTTAACGCTCCTTTCACCATTTTGTACCATTTGCCTGACCCCGTTACTGGGGGTAAGTGTGGGCTATGCCACCGGTTGGTTTGACAAGCCATTACGGGCAGAAGCCGGCCTGGTGCGCGGCATTATTGCCGCCCTGATAGCCGGAGTTGGGACAATCGTGGGCCAAATGCTGGCGGCACTGGTAAATGCTGTGTTGGTTACAAATTCTGAACAATTGCCCAGCCTTATGCGCCAGATGGGGTTTCCTCAACTGGCGCTCATTGACAGCGCCGAATATTGGCAATCCACCCTGCTGGTGAATTCATTTTGCAGTGTGTTTAATCTGGCGATAATTGTTGGGTTGGGAGCCGTCGGCAGTATGATATGGTTTCAGCAGCACAACAAAAATTCGCTGACAACAATCTCATCTTAAGTAACCATTCACTCCTGTTTCCGGCCAAACCCCAAAAGATGTTCTGGCCGCAGCCTCCGACAGACGCGTAGCCCGGCGTGCCCACGGGTTGCTCATTCAGAAAAATATGTTGCCCATTGGCCATTAGTTTTTCGCGCCAATTGATGCGTAATAAACCGTCGTTTGAGTCGGGTGCGTCCCAACTTTCTACATCTGCCCAGCCTGTTGCGCGGCGCCGGGAAATGTGGGACGCACCCGTTTGAAGCAGCAGGATTTTGACACAACTACCAAGACAAATATAATACCGGTTGCAACAATCTGCCTCC
>CAYWSS010000610.1:0-3916 GCA_964460505.1 uncultured Caldilineaceae bacterium
TATAGAGGCTGGGGACCCTATTGGAAAAATAGGAAATACTGGCAATTCTTCTGGAGCACATTTACACTTAGAGATCAGAAAAAAGCGTAGCCAATCAACTGTAGATAATCCCTTTAATTGGATACCAGATGTGCCAGAAAAAGCCCCTAATTGACGAAATGATTGAGCCTTGTGTTAATCCATAGATTGGGTTTCATCTTGATGGTTACGGTTTCATAACCGGAACCCATCCTAGCAGTTTCGTAGGTTGGGTTGAGGCACGAAACCCAACAATACTTCATCGAATGGTAAAATGGAGCGAATGGGGCTGGTGATGTTGGCTTGGCGGCAGCAATATTCGGTGAGTTCGTTAATGCGAGGTGGTGATGGCTTGTGTTCCACTTGTGGGACAACTCTCGGCGGCGGTATGGGGTGATGGAACAACAAGCTGCTCTGCTTTTCGCTACAGAATAAGTCCCCTCATCTACTGCTGACAGTGAGGGGACTTATTTCTGAAACACGCATTCAAACAACGCACCAAATGATAGAACAGATTCTATCTCCATTGAGAAATATCATCACCCCCATCACTCCCGCTGACCGGAGTTTCTACCAAGACTTTTTCGTTTACCATCACAGGGGAGCCTGTTGCAGAAAACAAAGCAGGGGAGGTTAAGCGGGCCATTTGAGAGGGAATGTCCCGATGAAAAGGGGAAAAATAAAGATTATGTTGAGTTAAAATCGATTTGACCAGGATCAGGTCGATTTTTTGTTAAAAGTGACCCGGGATCGAGCCAAAAACAGCGAAATCGGGCTGATTTGGCCTCTTTTCGTCGACTTTGGGCGACAAGGAGACGCAACTCACCCGGAGACGGCAGCCAGAGCTGCCGAAATTAGGGATTAGGCGGCCACCGCTCCGGAGAGGGGAATGGCTGCCGGTACAGGTGGTGGTATTTTGGCTTTGATCTCAGCCAATTTGTTGGGCCACAGCCGCAGGATCTGGCGAATGTTAAAGGCGGTGGCCACCATTCGGGTTTGAAAGTTCGCCTTCGGCAAGCCGGTGCTGCGGGCCCGCCGCCCGCCGTGGATATTGGTCAGGTTAAAGATGATGCGCTCGATGAGCGGTCGCTGTTTCATTTTCAGCTTGAATTCAGCGGTTTTGTTGTATTCCAGAGCGGCCAGGACTTGCTCCCGATGAAAACTGATAAACACCTTGCGTCGGGAGTTGGGTTTGCAATCAGGTTTGCGGCAGTGATCCAGATCGGGGTTGTGGACCAGTTGCTCCGGGCTGACCCAGAAGGGACAATCGCGACACATTTTGGCGGTAAAGTCAAACTCCACCCCTTCGGTTTCCAACCTGAGATACCATTTGGTGCTGACGACGCCGTTGGGGCATTTCAAGCCAAAGCCATCAGTCAGGGGAGTGAAGTCGCTGGGCACAAAGCGGTCAGTGCGCTTTTCGTAACCGGGCAGTAAGGCGATCAGGCGGGTCTGGCTCTCGGAAACGGTTTCAACATCGGCCCGGGTTTTACCGTTGCCAAAAATTTGGTCGCCGCACACTTCGGCCGGAAAAAAGCCGTGGTATTTGTATTGGTTGGCCAACATTGTGGTTAACGGCACCGGGTCGGGAGTGGAGCCGGTCACCACTTCGGTTTCCCGGACAAAGTAGCGGGTGCCGCTCAGGGCGGCATTGTGGGCCAGGTCTTGTTTGCCCTTGCCGTGGTCGCGATAGGTGGCGTCGGTGTCGTTGGCACAAGCAATCCGGTATTGCCCTTTTTTCTTGTGGGGCCGTTCTTTGATCAGGACGGCATCCGGGTTGGCCGGGTCGGTCGGGGTGACGGAGGTTTCATCGAAGATGATCTTTGCCAGATGGCCCAACCATTTGCGCACCGGGGTCTGGCTCGCAGGCGGCAAACTGGGCTGCAAGTAATCAAGGCTGCCTGTGACCAAGCGGTGCAGACGCAAAGCTTGAGTGACCACCACTTGCAAGCGGGCTTCTCGTTCCTCCGGGTCCAAAGCGGCCGTCAACTTTTCATCCTCAGCCCCAAAGAGGGCCACCAGGTCGATGGCTCCGGCGATTTCATCGAAGCGCTGCGGGTCGGCCTTTTGCAATTCGAGCAGCAGCTGGCGGCTTGCATCCCGGATCAGTTCGATGATTGAGGTTTTGGCGCCCCGCACCAGCATGGCGTAGGTGTCCACAATTTGCATGCGCTGCCGGTCTTCGGGAAACATCTGGTCGATTTGGCGGATAATCTCATCGAAAATGAGGCGGGGTTGATGCTCCAGCACCCACAGCTCAAAGCGATGCAGGGTGGTGTGGTCCATCGGGTTTTGCAGCAGGTTGTAACCGACCCAGGCTTTAACCAGCATGTTCAGGTCTATCTCAGTCTCGGTCTGGCGGTAGGAGAGGTTCAATAGATACTTAACCAGCAAGGCCCGTACCAATTGGGGAATGGTATGCACCGTCCAACTGCCTCGCCCGCTGCCTTGATGGAAACCGGCACAGCCCTGCTCAATGGCGGTCAGATCGATCACATAGTCGAACTGAACCAGAAAGTGCTGTTTGTACTTTTGGGCCTGTCGTTCATACAGCACCTGGCTGACCAGAAAAACTACCGTTGACCAGTATTGCAGAATGACAAACAAGGCGGCCTGGGGTACAATTGCTCTCATTCAGCCCTCCGGTGAGATCGCTTATGAGTTCCAGAAAAAGAAGACGGCGGCCCCGTGCATCCATTCAAGCCAGGGCGATGGCCCGGCCGCCTCGCCTGATTGTAATCGATCCGGGGCAAGACCGGCAACCGCAGCCCATCAGTCTCTCTGCCCAGGATGAAGACTTGCAGGCCATGGCCATCGGACCTCATCTTTTTCCCGAAGTCTGGTCTCCCCTGGATTGGATTGCTCCGGTCAAAGAGGGGCGGCACTGTGTCCAGCATCACCCCGATTGCACCCCGGCGTATCATCCGATGTGTGGTCCCATCCTGTTTTGCTGCCTCAAGGCCTTTGATTTATACAAGCGCTATTATCCTGACAGTGGCGTAGCCCAGGCCACTTGGGGGCTGGCGGCGGCAGCGGAAATGAAGGTCTGGTTTGAGGCGGACACAACGGTGATCTATTTTGTTTTTTGTGATCCCCATCGGGCCGATGGTTTGTATTCGATGGGGCTGGAAGGGCCAATGCTGCAAGATGTATTTCACAAACGGGTGCCGATTGAGGCTTACATCCGCTATGCTGACCGCGTGGGCTAGGGCTGCTCACCTCGATATGGTATAATGGGATTGCCTCACCCAGCGTTTTTATGCAACGCTCTCCAGGGTAGCTTTCTACGCCAATAGTTGGGCTTACATCACTCAGGTTTGCCGGGGTTTGGTCTGGGGTTGAAATATTATGATGGCGATCTTCTGCTTTCAATTGGACAGCTTTGAATACAGGCAGTGCAAAAACCAAAAACCTGCATACTTTCAGAAGCAAAGTGGCCCCTGTTCAAGAACGATCGATACGGCTGTGTTGGTTTATGGTGTTGAAAATGGCGAAGCGTTTGTTTAATTTTGACGCCATTGCTCATTCGTATGGCCGCTCGTGTTTTGACCATAATGCGGTACCCAATGCGCCAGTCGTATGATTTCCAATTTTGATTGTCCGTTTTTACTTACGGAAAGCGGCGTTTCCGTAAGTAATATTGTGGGGCAAATTCATGCGAAGACCATCGTTTTGAAAAGTTCAACTGATTTCTCTCCTGGAGAGTCAGGTGTATAAATTGGGTGTTGAAAACAGGTAGAGAAACAGGTATCATGAATAATATACCCACTTGTTGCCATAGGGGGGGAATCAGGTGGGATGCAGGCAGGTGGACAACTTGTCTCCATTATTTCCGCGCGAAAGTCTGGAAGAAATTTTGGTCATTCAGGCCTATAGGGTTGTCGCGTCTTGATGCCGG
>CAYWSS010000611.1:0-3910 GCA_964460505.1 uncultured Caldilineaceae bacterium
CCTTCAGACTTGCCCCCTCAATGTATTTCATAACCAGGTAACTGCCGCTGTCATCGGAAAAATAATCGAAAATTTCGGGAATATTGGGGTGTCCCGGATGGTTAAGCTGTACCAGCAACTGCGCTTCGCGTTCGAAATTGGCCTGGTTTAGTTTTAGCTCTTTGGATGGCATGCCTTTGCGGCTGAGCATTTGTTTAACCACACAGCCCCGTTTAAGTTTGATGTCTTCGGCCAGATATGCCGCGCCAAAACCACCCTTGCCTAACATCGTTCTAAGGCGATAGCGCTCCTGCAAAATTATTTTTTTATCCCACAACTCGTCATCTTTTTGGGTGAGCACCACAGTCTGTTTAGAGGTGGCGGCGTTACGTTTGGTAACAGCGGGGGCTTCCCGGACAGTAGTTTGATTAGAATCTGCCATAGTTGCGCCCGGCATGGGTTGGGTGCCACCGTCCTCTGCCTCCAGCGCCGGCGGCGGCATATACGCTGTTGCGCCGTCGCCTTCGGGGGGCACAGTGTCGGACGGTGGCGGCATACCCAGTGTCCCCCCATCATCTGCCGTTCCGGCAGCGGGCATAAATTGGGTGACGCCGTCGCTTTCGGCGGGGGCGATGTCTGGCGGTGGCGGCATAGCCACGGTGCCGCCCTCGTCCACCGTTCCGGCAGCGGGCATAAATTGGGTGGCGCCGTCACTTTTGGCGGGGGCGATGTCTGGCGGTGGTGGCATGGCCACGGTGCCGCCCTCGTCCGCCGGAATGGCAGCGGGCATAAATTGGGTGGCGCCGTCGCTTTCGGCGGGAGAGATGGCGTTCTGTTCGAAATCAGGTTGGCTGTTTGGTTGAACGTGGCGGAGTTGTGCCATAGAATGAGCGAGCAATGCTTGCACCGCCGGCGGCGTTTTTGCCCACTCTTTATCTGTTATGTTTGGCGGCTTTTTATAGGTCATTGTTACCTTGCCCGTAAAATATCCAACCTGAAATGTACAGGTTCAATAAACCCGTACCTGCCAACGAATAGCTAACGAACACTTGCGCCGCACGCCAGTGCAGGTGTAAACAAATATCCGTCGTCGATTATTCGTTGCCCATTCGTTGATGCTGTTGGCGTAAACTGCCGGTTTTACTGAACCTGTACGTATCTGTACGTATCTTTTCCAAGAACTTGGGGTACAGCTCGGGCCGGTCTCCTGACCGCGCCCGTTGGTGGTTTGGTCGGGGACCGGCCACAGCATCCCCCCCCGAAAAATTGAGATGATACACCTGTACCCTGAACTGGTCGGGACAGAAACCGGTTCGCACAAAATACATCATATCTATTCAGCAGGCAAATGATTCGTCGAAAAATCAGGCTGAAGCTAAGGTTGAGGAAACAGGAATTCTCAATTGGAATGGATTACGTTTATGAAAACGCGCCTTTTTTCTTAGCCTCAACCTTAGCCTGCATCGCCTGCTAAACAGACAAATACATCTTATCATGAAAATAGTTCAGACTCAATGATTGCTAAGTCCCAGCGTAGATTCGGGGGTAACGTGATTTTCGGCGGGTTTTTCCAACGCCCGATAGCTCTTTTTGTGTACAGGTTCAGTAAACCCGGTGCTGTGGCCGGTCTCCGGCCGAGCCACCTAAGCGGGCGCGGTCAAGAGACCGGCCCGAGCGCGATTTTGACGGGTTCACTGAATTTGTATCTTTTTGTTGAACCGCCGCAGAAGTATGGGGCCAAACAGGGGGATGCCAAACAGCCACGGAACGGTGAGCAAATGCATCACCGTCCAGTAATTCCAGTATTGGCTCAACGGGCCGGTTTTGCCCCACGGCAGGTCGCGCAGCCACCAGCGCCACACCACAAAATAGTTGATGATTGAAAGCTCTGCGGTCAGGCCAAAAAGCATGGTTCGCCAGAATGTGGCCGGGGTAAAATGAAGCGCCGCCAGCGGCACCAGCCACATAGGGTACCAGATACGAAAAGTGCGTCCCAACATCAATTGGCTGAAGTAAGCCAGAAAAGTAGCGGTAACCAGATTAAGTTTACCGCGCCACAACTGCCACAGCAGCCATCCGTAAAACAGGATAAAGATGTAACGTCCGGTGGTGCGGGGAAGCGGCTCGGCAACGTGACGGGGAATGATTTCGCGTAGAACCATGCGGGTGGCTGAGGCAATGGCAAAACCCCGCCGGTTGGTGAGCATCTCAGATACGCCCTCAAGGGTTTCTGCCAAAGGGCCAAAGGCGGCGTAGATTGCCAGGGCGCTCGCGGCGCCAATCAGAACAGCCATCGTTCCTTTGAAAATCCGTTGCCGCCAGCTGGTTTCGTTTTTTAGCAAAACTATACCAAACAGAGGTACAATCAGCAGGGCGGCTGCTTTGGCCAGCACCGCCAATGTCAGGGCAAACACGGCGGCCCACCACACCTTGCGCTGCCAAAGGACGATGCCCAGCACCATCAGGGCCATAAAAACCATATCGTTGTGACCGTTGCCCAGGCCCTGCATCAAAATGAGGGGGTTCCAGGCAAAAAAGGTGAGAGCCATCAAAGCGCTTGATTTTTCTGGAATAGCTACCCAGCCCAGCAGAACAGCGCAGGCCAGATATGCCAACAGCACCATCAATTTTACGCCAACTGTGCCCGCCACCATGCTGGTGGCCCCCAGTTGAAGTGGAACCTGGACCACCACCTCCCACAAGGGGCCGTAGACGGAGGCCAGGTGCGCAAACTCTCCGGCAAATGAGGTGTACGGGTCATCAGGAAAGGCATCGGGCGGCGTGGCTAATGGGCTTTGGCCGTAAACCGCCCACACCCTGCCACGCACCACATATCTAAAAAGGTCGTTGGCGCTGGTAGGGTACAGCCAGATCAGGGTGAAGGCAAACAGCAGCCCAAATACAAGTACCAGGGTTTTTATGGATGAGAGATTGATCGAGGTGCCATCGGATGATTGAGGTGCGTGATTGTTGGAAGGAAGTGCCCCGAATTCGAGCCGCGCTACCGTTTGGGTGGCTTGCCAGAAAAGGTAATAAAGCAGAAAAATAGCCGCCGCATAAATGGGGGCAAACCAGCGAAAGTCGCGCATTAATATTTCCAGGTCGGCAGCGGGACCCCCGGTGAGGGTGTTTGAGACAAGCGGAAAGGCAACGATGGTGCAAACATAAATGAGCTGCGTGAGTACACCAATGATAACAAGCCGGACAATGTGGGAAAACCTGTTCTGGGTTTTTGGGGCAAATGGTGGTTGGTTCATTGATTTAGGCCCAATTAACATTTAGGGCAGTTTCGAAATTTTCCAATACCTGTTGGTCCGGACATGTGAGATCATCTCAGAACTTGTTACCAATTCGCGTGATACGTGATAAAATCATTTTGTTACGCATCACGCAACACAAATTTTGGGGTACTTATATTTTCGGGTAGCTCACTTGCAGAGTGTTGTTACCATGCCGGCAACGTAGAGAACCACAGATTTGCAGGAATACGCGGATTTTTTCCGGGATTTTATCCACGTTTTTCCGACAATCCACGGTTCTTAACGCCAACGACACTCAAGTGGGGGATCCCCTATTTTCGAGACTACCTGTAATATTTCCACCCTAACTTACAAGAAATAATTGTATCGTAGATTTCGTTACCCGACAAACCTTCCTGGAAGTTCGGTTATAGACCGAAAATACCCGATAGTTGGAGCAACCTGGCTCCATAACAGCTTCCAGAAAGGTGAATCTACCCAGATGTCGGGCAGCGAGTCGTAGATTAAAAGAGGGGGCAAGAGACAAGACGTTTGCGCTTAAATTTTGTAACCGTTCACCCCCTATGTCATTTCCGCATGTAGTAAGCGGGAATCCATCCGCAGAGCTTGTGGATTTCCGCTAAAAACGTGCGGGAATAACATACTTAGCGCCATATCCGGCAGGGGGTGTG
>CAYWSS010000612.1:0-3903 GCA_964460505.1 uncultured Caldilineaceae bacterium
AAATTCGTGTAGTCATTTTGCTATCCAATCAGAACAGACTTTTTTTGTACCATCCGATTATGGTATACTACCGTGACAAATCACAGACAGAAAGTGAGAAGCCCGGTATGCAGCCTGCCAATCAACTTGTGACTGAATTGAATGTGCGGGGGATACACTTTCTGACAGGGGGTGATACCAGGGGAGTAGAACCAAATTTGTCACCTACAGAATTGTTGGCCGGGTTGGTAGAACAGCCTGAAGCGCGTTTGCGTTTAGCCGTCATCCCTCTTTTATTATGCCGTTCAAGCTTTGCATCAGTGGTGCCTGACGTGCTGCATCAGGTTAACGAACCGGCTCAAGTGACGCTAAAGCTTTACTACGTGGCGGCGATGTTATTACAGCAACTCCACGCTGAACGCTTGCGTAAGCTACTGGGGCAGTGGGAACCGCTGCCCGATCTTTTTTCAGAAGAGTTGGGACTAGATAGGGGAGATACGCTCCAGACCCAACTAAAGGTTCTGGGAGAACAGCATCAAATATTGAGTGGCCTGGCAGTAAATTGGGAGGGAACGTATCTGCATGCTGCCGAACGCTTGTTAATTCGATTAAAACGGGAGGCCCAATGGGAGAACTAGCCACCACCGGGATTCAGGCATTTTTACAGCGATTGGGTGAGCGCTATCCCCAGATGGCACGGCTCTATTTGCCGGGAGGCGGTGCGTTGTGTCTGCTGGGCAGTCCACGCCGGACATTGGACATTGATTACACAACTGAGGCCCCCCCGACGAGGTTGACCAGCTACAGGCCACAATCGAAACCGTGGCGGACGAGATGCATCTGGAACTGGAAGCTGTGCCGATTGAAGAATTTATCCCCCTGCCGAGCGAAGCCGGTACGCGCCACCGGTGGGTTGGTCAGTTTGGTGGGCTGACGGTATACATTTTCGATCCGTACAGTATCGCCCTGAGTAAAGTTGCGCACGGGTTTGAGAGCGATCTGGAGGATGTACTTTTTCTATTGCGGCAGGGGCTGATAAGTCTTGAGCAGTTGGCAGCTTGTGTGGAGGAAGCACTGCCCCAGGCGTGGGACTTTGATATTGATCCGGTCGAACTCCGGCAATACTTTGGGGAACTCAAGCGTTTGCTTTGAAAGTGCTGCCCTGATCGGGATGGGGCCAAACCGATCTTTTAAAAATCATTGGGTAAAAGCCAATCTGGATATCCCCCTTGAACTTGTATCGGGGTTGACCTGAATCTAAATTATCCCCTTTTCTCCACCGCCGGTGCATGCATAATGCCGTGTCCTGAAATGCCGCAAGCAAGATAAAAGTTGTCCACTGCCCCAACCCTATTTCATCAATATAGCAGCAGAAAAATATCTGTGGCTAAAAAGACAAATTCAGCCAAACACCAAAGCCCGAAAGCCTCCCATATTGCAGCATTGTTACACTATGCTATAAGGCAAATATCCTAAAAATGGTAGGCCGGCCGGCTGCCCCATTCTCTATTGGGGTGACCTGGATGCGCAGGGCTTCCAGATTCTGGCTCAATTACGGGACGCGTTTCCTCATGTCGAGTCGGTCATGATGGATGAGGCTACATTCGATGCATTCGAGCAATTTGCCGGATCGGGCACACCCTGCCCGGCCGGGTTGATGCCGCAACTTACGTCGCCGGAGCAGCAGCTGTTTGAGCGGTTGGCTGCCGGCAATATCCGGCTGGAGCAAGAGCACATTTCGCACGCGTTTGCAGTACGGCGGTTGCAGCAGGTCGTTACATTTTTATAAGGAGAAATGATCTATGCCTACAGAATACAAAATCAGTTGCAGTCAAGCTATCGAGCAGGTTACGGCTGCTTTAACCGGGCCGGTAACGATTGACGAATTTTATGACCGGGTGCTCAAGCTCTGGCCTTCAACGGCTAAATCGGCCAAAACTTCCATCCGCAACGCGATGCGTTACGACTACGGGGAAACCCTGCTCTTTGTCGATAAAAACACGCTAATTTCCACCAGCGTAGCCATGCGCGGCGTAACCTTTCGGGTACCGGTTGGGGAGGAATTTGCCGAGACCGGTCTGCTGCCGCTTTATTCTTCGTTTGTCGGTCTGTTGCCGCGTTGGGTGGAGACCGATAAGCTGGACATTAGCTTTGTTGACGCCGCCGGCCGACCGATTCCCGCGCCAATGACCACCCGGCAGTTTACCAGCGAGTCTGCCTTTGGGACGCATACGGGTGAAATGAACGTGTTTGATTTAACCGAATGGCGCTTAAGTGACAAGATCAAGACCGGCGACAGCCTGTTATTGACCGTTGAAGATTGGGACAAACATCAATTTCAACTGGTTCACGAACCGGCTGCAGTGACTCAAAACCACCGGCAAGAAATTGAACTGCGTAATCAAGCCTTTGCTGATTTGCTATTTGAAATGCTGGAATCGGCCAGAGATGAAACGATCTGGGGGTCAGAAGCGGTGCTAACCACCCACATTCGCCTGAGCGACCCCACCGGCTATCCCGGCAACCACTGGCTTGATGTTCTTGCGCAAGATGAGCGGATGGTTTGGGACGGATCTTATATTCGCTATGCCGATTCCTGGGATAACCCGTTTGACGCATTTTTTGACGATGCCGATGACAATGAGGCCGCAACTCCGGAGTTGTCCGACACCGAGGCGCAGCAGGTCTACTGCTTTAAGGCCGCTTTGTGGCACAGGCCGGGGTTGTGGCGGCGCATTGAAATTCAGGGTGGGCAAACCCTCGGCGAACTCCACCGGCTTCTGGTCGACGCTTTTAACCATGATTGGGATCATATGGGCGGTTTCTGGAAACGGGTCCGGCGCGGCAACAGCAAGCGTTTTCGAGAGGTGGATTTGGGCAACATCGATCCCTTTGGCGAGGGTGAAGCCGCCGATGTTTTGATTGCCGGGTTAGAGCTGGCCCCCGGCAGCCAGCTAAAACACGTGCATGATTTTGGCGACTGGATTGAACACAAAATCACGCTGGAAGCCGTTGAAGCGCCGGACAAAACCGCCACCTATCCTCGTGTGGCGGCGCAAAACAAGCCCCGGTATCGCTACTGCCGGCATTGCAAGGGTGACGGCAAAAAGAGTGTTGCCACCCGGATTTGCATCGATTGTTCCAACCGCGAGCAGAAAGACGTTTTGGTTTGTGAGACGTGCCTGGATAAGTATCACTCAGGGCATTATGACAGCGAGCTTGTGTACTAACGACAACTGCTGTGGGGGTGGGTAATTATAGTTGTCGCTGAACATTTAAGTTTGAAGCATTACGCCCCCGGCGACTGAGGGTTGGGACCAAAGTGCTTCAGCATAACAATTGGATCCGTAGGGCTTGGATTGTGTATTTTGACTCCCGCCCGCGCGGCTGAATGAGAGACAAAATACTCGTCGTGGGTCAACTGTCCAAAGCGAATGAGCGTTGGTGTCTCAATGGGCCACACGCCCATTGTGCCGTGTCCTTGCAGCATAATCAGGCCGTATGAACCCGCATCTTTGATGGTAACAGTTTGGCCGGGTAGTACGGTTAACTCTTTTGCCGCAAAATATTCGTTACCATAGCTAATCCAGTAATCGGTATAGCCGGCGCTCTTCATCTCTTCCAGCGGCTTTACCGGTACCGGAGGGCGGAACAACTCTTCTTTTAAATTGGGCTTAACATTAGCCTCCCAGTTAAGCATAGACACAATGTAGTCCAGATCACGGTGTTTATCTTCCGGAACGCTGTGTACCACCAGGGACCAATCTATGGGCACATTGTTGACTACTGATTGGAACATAGCAAAGACATCGCTGGCGCACTGAGGCTCGTAAGTGCACAGGCTGGCCGGCGCATGCAAAACCCCGGCCGGCACGTAACAGCCCGCGCTCAGTTCCACGCGCTAAGCTTTGGAAAGCAAGATCA
>CAYWSS010000613.1:0-3902 GCA_964460505.1 uncultured Caldilineaceae bacterium
ACCTGGACGCAGTCGAGTGGGGGGGTGCGAATACGGTGATGATGCGGCATTGCGGTGTGCTCAAGCCGCGTCGCGGTGCCGGCGGGCGGCGGGCTGCTGCGGTCGAGCCGTTCCGGGAATTTGCCGGACTCAAAGGCCTTCACCAGCGGCGAGGTGGTGGGCGGAGTTTGCACGGTTTGGGGCAGGTATTCGCCCAGCGTGGTGGTGCCGATGGATTGGGAACTGCGCTCGTAGCGAATTTGCTCGGCAATAGTTGGGTTACCAATCTGGACAAAGCCCACCACCGGATAAAGGAGGGGAGCCACAGCCAGCAGTTGGATGGCGATAATCAGGCCGGCTGCCACGCCCCGGAATTTTCGCGGCGCCGGCAAGACCACGCCTCCGGCGACCACGGCCAGCCCCAAATTGGCCGGCCCAAGCATGCGCCACGGAAATTCAGCCACCTGTAAAATTTCAACCAGTTCCCACACCGGCTGCGAAACGGGCAGGGTCATAAATGTGGCTGCGGCCGCAACGGCGGCAAAAAACAGCACCGGCAGCAGGAGTTGTATTGCTTGCCGGAGATTGTTTCTGTGTTGCCAACTGAAAATTATTGCTGCCGGAATGCCCAATCCCGCCAGGGCCAGAGTGACAACCCCCAGCGTCAGCGGGATGTACGGGTTGGCCGCGCGGGTATCGAGGGGAGTAATCCAGGCAATCAGTTCCGGCCAGTAGGGGTAACGGATAAAAAAGGGGCTTTTTTCCAGGTAAATTTCAGCCTGCGCCCGGGTGATGTTTCGCTCGATAAGAGCGGGCAGCCAAAAAAAGGCCGATAGCAGCAGACCGACCGGCGCAGCTAATAACGGCTGCACAACGCTTCGCATACGCTGCCACCCGTTGGGCGAGTTTGC
This sequence comes from uncultured Caldilineaceae bacterium, assembly GCA_964460505.1. Lineage (GTDB taxonomy): Bacteria > Chloroflexota > Anaerolineae > 4572-78 > J111 > J095. The sequence continues at coordinate 891 of CAYWSS010000613.1, forward strand.
CGTCAGCCCTTTGAAATGGATGGTCACCAGCAGCAGCAAATATCCCCCAAAAACCGGCGAAAAGATGAGCGCGTGAAACAGGTGGCTGAGCATAATAGCCGCGTAAAAAATGGCGGCCGGTACGGTCCACATCCAGCGGCGGGTGCGAACCGCCTGGGTGGCGCACCAGAGCGGCCATGGAAACAGGCCAATTGCCAGCAGTTGGGGCACATTTCCCCCGTAGTGAAACGCTTCCCGCAGCGCAAACGGGGCAAAGGTAAAGGCCACCGCAGCCACCAACCCGGCAGCGACACTGCGATAAACGGTGCGGGCCAGCAGGTACATGCCCACGGCGTACAGCATCAATGTCAGGATAAGCAGGAGTTTAAAGGCGGCTTCCAGCGAAATCCACGGCAGGTGAAAAATCATTGCCAGAAAATAGGGCAGCGGCGGGGCAAAAATAAAAAGGGGGTAGCCGTAGCCGTAGGCCAAATTGGGGGCCCAGCGCGGCACAATAACCCCCGGCGCCCAGGCCTGTTCAAATTCCAGGGTGCGGTAAATGTGGATAATCAGATCTGCCGAGGTGGGCAATCCCGGAGTTAGCAGAGCCTGCGCGGCAAACAAAGCAAGCGCCGCGGCAATAATGATGCCGGCATCGATTCTGGAAAAAAATGAAGTAAAACGTGATAACATATCCATCAAAAACAGTAACCGGCTCGATTTTTGCAACGATTCACTATACCACAAATTGAGATGTGCGCAATGCGTATGCCCAAAGAATCAGGAATGATGTATTTAGGGAGTTCCAGAAAAATAATGATCCCAAACCTCGTGATGCGTGAAACGTGATGATTTCCCGCCGTAATCCTCACCTATCACGCAACACGTATCACGGCGGTCTTAATCTTTGGGATCATTTAAATTCTGGAACTCCCTTACCAGTGAAATTCTTGTACACTGAGCAAGAAGTTTTACCGCAGAGGGCGCAAAGAGCGCAAAGTTTTTTTAATTTGATTTTCTTTGCGTTCTCTGCGGTTAGACTTTTCTGTTTCGCGTAGTGTCCGGCTTGTCCGGGTTAGGAGTTGGGAATTAGGGATATTCCTGGCCCCGGCTATAAGCGCTCCACAGAAGTGGCCACCGCTGAATAATTATAATTCACTTAACAATATTAATATAAAACTTAATGATATTAAAAATTTTAAGGTTCATTGGGAAATTTTGAATGATAATTAACGCAACTTGGTGTATAATTAGTGCCACAGTCCAAAATAGTACTTGGGTACTATAGTCGCTTAAAAACCTGGATTTACAATGACCAGCAAAATCGCTGTTGAATTTGTTCGTAACGTTCTAACACATAATCCAGAGGCAAAGTCGTTTGGAGCCATTTACGATGCTATGTGGCGTACAGCATCGGCTCGTTCATTTTACAATCTGGGTTACGAAGAACTGGCGATGGCCGGCCTTTCTTTTTCGTTGCTATCCTTTAACAAACTGGAACACCTCATTCACGAAGTGCAAGAATCGATGGCCATGGAGTATCGAACGATTCAACGCCATTAGTAGTTCACCCCAGAGGGTAAGCTAGCCTTAAAAAGGATCACAGACGCGGTGATCCTTTTTATTTTGGCTCTACAGGATTTCGCAGGGTCAAAGTAAAGAATTTGTCACGGATTGCACGAATTAACACGAAAAAATAAAAAATCAGTGAAATTAGTGTAATTCGTGGCAGATAACACGCTTTTTATAGAGCGATCCTGCAAACTACCAGAGATCCTTTATTTTTAGAGCGATTGTTTGAGCGCAGCAGGTGTGATATACTTTGTCCACTAAAATTTGGCTGGCGACAACATCCTATGAGCGAACAATCTCCCCGGATTTCTATTGTACTACCCACTTATAATGAAGCCGGAAATATAGAATTACTCATCGATCGTACTTTGGCGGCGCTGGGCGACTCCCCCGGCGGCGTTGAGGTAGTGGTGGTTGATGACGATTCGCCGGACGGTACCTGGAAACTGGTGGCCGATTACCACAACCGTGATTCGCGCGCGCGTCTGATTCACCGCAAAAACGAGAGCGGCCTGACCAGCGCCATCAGCCGGGGCATCCACGAGGCGCGGGGGCAGTGGGTGGGCTGGATGGATTGCGATCTGAGCATGCCCCCGGAAGCGTGGCCCCAACTGGCCCAGGCCCTGGCCGGCGGCGCAGATATGGCTGTTGGCTCTCGCTACGTGCCCGGCGGGGGCGATGTAGCCCACTCCTTCGCCGGCAGAACCTTCTCCAGAATTATCAATGTTTACGCCGGGCTGCTGCTCGATTGGTCCATTAAAGATTACACCAGCGGTTTTATTTTGGGGCGAAAAGAAATCTTCCAACAGGTTGACCTGCGTGGCGACTACGGCGAATATTGCATCGATATGCTGTACCGCACCAAACGGGCCGGCTTCACCATCCGCGAGTTGCCCTACCTGTGTGTACCCCGCGAAACCGGCGAGAGTAAAACCGCCACCAATGCGTGGGGCTATCTGACGCGGGGCGTCAATTACGTGACCACTGTGTTTACGCTGCGATTTTCCAACTCGGCCCCTGATCACCGCTAACAATCGCCCGCAGCCGTTTCAAAGGGATAACGATGTCACCTGATTCCAAAGTGGCAACTCAAGCGACAGGAGCCGGTTAATCTCAGTGACGGCGGCCCGCTTCATTTTCAAGGCTCTACAGGATTTTGCAGGATCAAAGTAAAGAATTTGCCACGAATTAACACGAAAATGTAGTGGTTCACAGAATATTGCAGTGATTATGTCTACAAAATAACAGCGGGTTGGAGAAATAATCAAATATACCCGCTAAGAAACCGGTTTCTTGCGTCAATTCGGCGAAGTGTTTTTGTGCAACATATTCTGGACCATTACAGAATTAACACGAAAAAATAAAAAATTAGTGAAATTCGTGGCGTTCTTTGCGGTTAATTTCTTCACACAAAATACAAGCATTTCAGTGTAAAGCACCCAACTCCCAACTCCTAACTCC
>CAYWSS010000614.1:0-3899 GCA_964460505.1 uncultured Caldilineaceae bacterium
AAATTTGCAGAATATGAGAATTTTGGATAGCCAAAAGTGTAAACCGATCTTTTACCCCCCCCCCCAACCCCCCCCGAATCGGGGGGGAAATTAAATCCTCCCCTCTCATGAGAGGGGAGGATTTACGGTTCAATCTGTAAAATGGAACTGATGTTGGTCAGCAATTCCAAATTCAAAGTCAAACCTGTCAGATTTTTGACATAATCCTGGCAAGTAGTCGGTTTCGCAGCCAGAAATTTTCTAAAATCAAGCGTTATTTGGAAACCTGACAGGTTTTTTTGCCAAATTTGGAATTGCTGGATGTTGGCTGGCGATGCCAGCCTGGAATCCGAGTGCCTGCTCATGTGGGCAACCACACAGGACTCCCCTTCATTTTGCCCCGGACTCAAGAAAAACCTACATGTTCTCCCAGTTTTCTATAAGAATCCACTCCAAAACTGACTCGATCTAACTGCGAACCATGGAATTCCTCAAAAAGTTAGAAAAACTCTAATGAAATTCAAGTATAAAAAAAAGATATATCTGATATGATGGGCAGGTTATGTGAGAGTTTACTGGTATTTTGGTTGATTGAATAAACAGGGTAAGACGTTTGGTGGTTGGTGCAAAACTTATTTGCACCAGAAGGATAGAAATTTTATGACTCGGTACAATTGCAGAAAATGTCTAATTCGGAATCGGTGTATTGAAGAAAGCGGTATTGCCTCAAGCATCAGGTTAATGATTGAGCACGCTTTTGAAGCACGAACCGATACATTGGCCACGTGGGGGCGCTTGCAGGAGAACTGCCTGATTGTAAAAGTTAAAGAAGGAAACAAAGACGAAGGCACAGTACCGGCAAGGACTGCCTTGAGCAAGCGATTGAACCGGGCGAAAAAATCAAGAGGGCGGGTTGGCATGCTTGCCACCAGCCAACTTGTAGCCCGTACCAGCATTTATGTTGGCAGAGAAGAAGTACGGAAACGTATAAATAAATCAGGCCAATCTTCTGCCAAAAGAATGTCCGCCAAAAAGGTGGCACAATTACAAAATAAACATTTTACAACATGTTTGATGACATCACCCGATGGTATTGATAATCAGGCAGAGCCTTATTGGCTTACTGTCAAAGGATCGTGGCGACATATTGCGCTGCCGGTGCAGGGTTCATTAATACTGGGCCACTTTGATCCCGGTATTGGCATTCCGCCCGATATTGACCTGACTTACGAAGATCGTGGCAGGCAGCTAATTTCTCGCCGGCATGCAACTATTGTGGGCGATAACGGAAAGCACACCATTGAAGATTTGGGCAGTGTCACCGGGGTTTTTCTAAACGAGAAAAAGTTGGGGTTTGGGCCTTCTCGACCGCTGCAGCCTGGAGATAAAATCAGGCTCGGATCCATCACTTTAAATTACGAACCGGTGCCCCCCATTGTGTTGGGTTCCGTGACCAGCAGTGCGGTAAAACATACCCTGACCATAACGGCCACCGGAGAAAAAATTGATCTCTCACCGGAAAACCAGACTATCATTGGCCGTAAAGATTCCAGCAGAGGATTTAACCCGGACATCAATCTGGATTCTTGCGGACAATTAGCCCAACGGGTTTCCCGCCGTCACGCCCGGATTGTGTGGCAGGACGGCAAACCAACCATAGAAGATATGGGCAGTGGCTTTGGGACGCGGCTGCAAGGCGGGGTACTGCCTCTGGAAGTGGAAACCCCGCTAACCCCGGGCGATCATATCTGGCTGGGCGGTTGCGTGTTGGCCTATGATATTGAGGCCACTGCCCCGGTTCCGGTACAGAAAGGCACCGGGTATCTTGTGTCAAATTATGCCCAGATACCGGCATACGCTTGAAAATCCAGGGATTTCTCCGCTTGCGGCTTCGAAATGACATGCCCATAAATCCCATAAATGTGGAAGTTAATTAATTTTTAATCCTTAACTGACCCTTTCGCTCGAAGAAGTTCTGCATGGCCTCCGTATGCAGGGGGAAGGCCAGCTTGAGGGAGTGATGCTGAATCACCAGCTCCGTGACCTCCGGGGTGGCGGTGAAGACGGGCAGTTGAGCCTCGGCCAGTGGCGGCGCCAGGCCAAAGACCAGCAAAAATCCGGCAGGATCAGAGCGAACAGAAAAGGTCGTGACCAAACCGGCGTCCAGCAGGAGGCCGGTTTCTTCGTGGAGTTCGCGGACGGCGGCCTGCTGCCACGTTTCATCCAGCTCGATAAATCCGCCGGGCAGGGCCAATTCTCCTTTGCCGGGCCGAATCCCGCGTCGAATTAACAGCAGCCCCCCCTCAACCGGCACCAACACTACCGCTACCGGCAGGGGGTTGGCAAAGCTGATTTTTTGGCAGTTTTGACAGCGACGGGGCCAGGGCTGACCCGGCTGAAACCGGTGGCCGCAGTAGGTGCAGTGGTTCTGTTTTTTAAAACGATTCATTGGGGGCGCTCCCGTTCGGTGGTCAGGATGCGGCGCAAAATGGCCACGGCGCAGGCGTAAGTGGAGTCCATTCCAAAATAGAGCAGGCTTTTTGAGAGCAGCGACTGCCGCCGGCTGTAGGGCGTGTCTGAGGCGTAGTGTAACACTCCCAGGTTATGCCGCATGTTTAAAAACAGGTTCACAATTTCATTGTTAGGATACCGCTTGGGGTATACGTTTTCATACATGGCGCTGAGATAGGGGCCGGCCTCCATTTCGATATCGGTGTACCCTTCTTTGTAAAACAGGTGCATAAAATCCCGGTTTTGCAACAGCGTACCCCGAACTGTGACCGCTTTTTGTTGATCGAGCACCGTGCCGTAGCTGAGCAGCGGGGCCACGTCCTGCGCCTCAAAACAGTTGCGGAACAGGTAAGTATTTTGCGAAAATTCGTCGTATACCACGTTGGGCAGCATTACATCGCCCACGCGCCCGTTAAGCGTGGCCGCCTTGCCCATAATGTACACGCCCTGCAACTGCCCCACATTGGCAGATGCCTGCGACAGCACGTGGTAGGCAGCCATCCCCAGCGGATAATCCACATTAATGATCAGGGCATCGCTGCGGGCCAGTCGAGTCCAGTCGGTTTCCGGTAGTTGCAAGCGGGGATCAAGATGCTCCACCTTTAATTTGTTGACTTCAATAATCTGCACCCCCACATCCAGATTAAGCGGCCGCCGCTTGTTGTGGATTCCCAGACTGATTTCGTGGTTGAGCCGGCGTTGCACGTGGGGCTGCCCGGTTGGGGTTTTTAAGTATTTGCGCAGCAGGTAAAAGAGCAAATTCTGCATTTCGCCGTTGCTTTGCCGCGCCTCTATTTCCTGATAGGTATCGAGCAAGCCCTCCGGATTTTCTGTTTGCAAAAAATTTACCACCTCATCTTTGATAAACGCAGCGTAGTTGGAGAGCAAGTTGGGCAGCACGTGCATGTTTGAGGAGATGAAATAGGCCGGGCGGGTGCGCAGATTGCTGACCGGCGCTTTATCGCCCACGCTGCGCCACCACATCTGCGTGGCCCGCCGGTAATCGTTGCGCGAGCCGGACAGCAGCCGCAGGGCAAAGCGTTTGCGCTGCCTGGATATCAGTTGCAGGTTGGCTAATAATTGATCGCCCCACACCTGCCGCAGCTTTGCAAAATCTTTATCTTTCAGGCCCAACGCATGCTGAAAGCCGGCTTTGGTGGGCGGCGCGGTAGATGCCGACCCGGCGTTGGGCGAGGCGCGATGCGCCAGCCGGTCGTACATTTTGTTCCACTCGATCTGGTACGTGGTCAGCAGCGGAATCAAATCATCGATGTCGGAGATGCTGTTGATGAAGACGGCCAGCGTTTCATCGTCATCGTAAAACATTTTGCGGCGGCGAGCCACGGTTTTGAACACCCGCCACTGCTCTACCGTGGGATAGCCTCCCCGGCCAAACCCCTCCGCCGATT
>CAYWSS010000615.1:0-3878 GCA_964460505.1 uncultured Caldilineaceae bacterium
CCGCTTTCAGAGCTGTGCACCGCGTGTTGGGTGGACTAGTTTGTGGCGCCGCGCCTTCCTGGAAGGTAGGCCCACACTTCCCACAACCCTTCCTGCGGAATGGCCGGCCGCCACTCGCCCCAGTGGGTCTGTTCCTGAGCAGAGGCGGGAACCCACAGCGTATCGCCCTGGTAGCCCTTGCCGGTCTTGTGCCAGGCCGTGTTCTGCGAGGCGTAAAATCCACCGGCCTGGGGATTGCTCTGTTGGGTATCCAGCACCAACTGCGCCACCGCCGGTGCCGTGGCCGGTTCTGCTGCGAAAACTGAGGGTTCTTCCGGCGCGGCAAACATGCCGGGGCGATGGCTTTTAATATAATCCTGGGGGGCATAGTAGTTGGCCAGCACCGCGTTTTTATCTTTGACCATGGGCGACCAGTTATTGATGGGCAACCGTTTCTTTCTGATTTCAAAATGGAGGTGGGCAATGTAGCGATTGTTGTCTCCCTTGCCCATGGCGCCAATTTGTTGTCCACGGGTTACGTTTTGTCCAACCTGCGCCACCATAATTTTTTGCAAATGGGCATATTGTGACCAGATACGGCTATTGTCGGGCAGGGCGTGTTCCAGGAGCACAACGTTGCCCCACACGGAGTAGTGCCCAAATTCTATCACCTTTCCGTTTGATACGGCATAAATAGGGTCGCCCAGATCGGTGTCACCCCCACCTTTACCGTTCCAGTCTTCGCCGGGATGCCAATATTTCAGTTGCTGATAATAATAATCATCAACCAGCACCGTATCTATTTTGTAGGTTTTAAAAACATCAACATTATTGCCGCGGGGGCCTACCGGATAATCAAATCCATCAGAAATGGGTACGCCATCGGATGTTTCTTTGGCCATGTTTTTCCCTCTTTCTCATTTGGAATGTGAGGCTGTTAAAATATTAACATACGGCGGCATCAGGGTCAACTCCGATGGGAAAATGATGAAGGATGAAGAATGAATTTAAAGCAGTTATTCATCCTTCTGTCTTCATCATTTAAATTATATCATGCGCATAATTTCTATGGCTTTGCGGCGCAGGTAGCCCCAGGTGGCAAACAGGGTGCTGAGTAACGCCGCCAGCAGCATCAGGGTGAGCATGTAGGGGGTAACAAACGTATCAAATGCAACCACGGTTGGCGTTTCGCTGCCGAAGGCATCGGACCAGCGGAAGACGTAGCCCAGAATTATGCCGGCCACGATGCCGGCAAGGGTGGCGCTGAGGGTCATGACAACGGCTTCGCTTAAAAACATGCCAAACAGGTGCCGGTTTGAGTCGCCAATAGCTTTGAGCATGGCAATTTCGGCGCGGCGGGTGTAGACAGCAATGTAGGTAACCACAAACACGCCAAAAATTGCCAGCACAAAGCTGATACTGGTCAGCACCAGAATAATCACCTGTACCTGCTGCGCCCCGGTTTGAGCGCTTTCAATATCTTCGGGGGTGGATTGCACAATGATGTTTTCAGACAGGCCGTAGCTTTTGCGAATACCGGCGGCTACCTGAGCAATAGCCACAGCGTGAACGTCTTCCGGCAATTCTGCAATACCGGGGCGCAGGTTGGGGGCAGCCATCAGCCGCTCAAAAACAGGGTGGTTGGGGTCGTAGGGGCCGTCCAGCGGATCTCGGGTAATTTCGCGGAAGGTAGTTTCGTTAAGAAATAACTCGGTGCTGCCGTCCTGAGCCACAGTGCGTTTGGAGGTGAAGCCATCAAACCCTGAGAATCGACCCAGCACACCTGCAATGCGTACCTCGCGTTCGTGGTCCAGCCCCTCACCCTGCAGGCGAAGGGTATCGCCGGCGCTTCGGGCAAAATATTCAGACAATCCCTCGCTGATAATGACCGCGTTGGGGTCGGCCTGAATTTCGTCAAAACTTTCCGGCCCGCCGGCAATCCATTCGACACCCTCTTGATAGGTGATTTTATTCAGGTTGCTATTCAGCCCGTAGACCTGCACCCCCACATCACGCAGGCCCACGGCATCTTTTATGTTGGTATCAAAACGGTGGGTGATTGCCACGTTGGGGCCAAGGACGCCGTCCACCCGAAGCTTGTACAACAGCTCCCGGTCAAGCCGATTGGTGAGGTTGTCAGAGACCTCCTCGTCTCTGGGCGGGCCGGGGCCGCGACGTTGTTGCACCTGTAACGCGCCGGCTTTACGCATTATCAGCGGCGTGCCGTTGTTCAGCCGGATGTCGGTGGTGGTGTTGGCGGTTTCAATGGCCAGGGTTGTGGCAAAAAAGGTGGGCAGGGTGGCGCTGATAACAATCATCAAACTGATCAGGGTGTTTCGGTTTTGATTACGAACCACGTTACGCCGGGCAAAGTAGCCTACTTTAGCGGAAACCAGGCCAACCAGCACAATAAGCAGCCGTTCCATGGGCAGCGTCACCGGAAAAAAGACAAGTGCCGTCCCCACAATCAGCAGTAACAGCGAACCGAAGATAAGCGAGGCTTGCAGCCACAGCACGCCAAAGGAAAAAGCCAGCGGAAAAATAAAGAAAATGAGGGCCGGATAAAACAGGGTGACTAACCCTCCCCGGAATATCTTAAGATTGACCCGCCGTTCCCGTAATTTTGCCAGATCATCCAGCCCCAACCCTTCGGCCACACCGGGGTTAATGGCGTACATGATTTTTGTGCCGGCAGCCCGTCTAGCCGGCTGGTAGGCGCTGATGACCAGCACCACTCCGGCGGTGGCCACCGACAGGAACAGCGCTTTGGGAGAAACCAGCGGTATATCGGTAATGGGAATGTTTGCGCTCTGGGCAATGAGCGGCACAATAATGTAGTTGGTTACGGCCTGTCCGCCCAGGGCACCCAGCCCAATACCAATCACGCCCAGCATGGCCACCTCTACGGCAACCAGGGTAAACAGGTAGTTGCGCGGCGCACCCAAAATGCGAAACAGGGCCAGGTCGCGGGTTTGCTCGCGCACGTTGGTCATGACCATGGTGCGCACCAGCAAGCCCACCACCCCCAGCGACAGCAATCCGTAAATGGAAACCAACGCCTGAAAAAAGATAAATGCTTCAAAGGTGTTGCTCAGTACGGTGGCTCTGGGCAGGGAATAATGGTAAGTTTTGCCCAGCATCCGCTGAATATCTTCGGCCAGAGCGCGGGCTTGAAAAGATGCCGCTTGCGGGTCGTTGTTGTTGTACAGGCCTTCGTCAAAAGCAATGACAATGCGCTCGGCCAGGCCGGGAATGTCCAACCACTCTTGCGCAAATTCCAGATCGACCAGCACCGCGTCGTTGCCCTGCTCGCCGGTAACGCCGCGTTGCAAGGCAATGCCGCTAACCGTAACGGTCATCCTGGCCTGGCGGGTACTCACGTCAGAGGCGCTTTCAACCCCCTCCTGCCGGGGAATGGGCAGCGCATAACTGATGTCCAGAATATCGCCCGGCTTCAGGCCAAAGGTGTCGGCGGTTTCCTGCAGCACCACCGCGTATCCCGGCTCAAGATTGAGGGTGCCGCTGATAACCTCAAAGTCACCCAGGTCATCCACATCCCGGTTGAGGGCCACAAATTTGGCGCTGCCATGCCCCCCGCCGGCCTCGGTAGAAGGTACATCAATATCTATGGTGCCCTGAATACGCGGCACCACCTGTTTTATTTGGGGGGAAATATTTTGCAGCGTGAAGATGATTCGTTCATCAATCAGCTGCTCCGGCTCGATCTCATTTTTGGTGATGACCAGATCGTAGTCGCCGGCGCTGTTGCTGATGGTGGCTACAAAAAAACGCTCGTAGGTATCTACCGTAGCGTTGAGCGCCACCAGCGCGCCCACCCCCACGGTCAGCGCCAGCAGCATCAAAATTGTTCGGATTTTTCGCCGGTTAAGGCTTTTGAG
>CAYWSS010000616.1:0-3876 GCA_964460505.1 uncultured Caldilineaceae bacterium
GGGGGGATTGAGGGAGGGTAAAAACGGCAAAAGGACGCTACTATAGCGGCTACAAAGGTGTGTGCCTAAGTAGTTACTGGAAAATAAGGATTGGCGCGTAAATAACTTACCCAATTGGGGCCGGCAACATATTGCGTATTGCGTAAAGAGCAAAATTATACGCAGTACAAGGAAATGGGTAAGTTAATTAATTCTCATTCCTAAGTACTAAGTCAAGTTGGTTTTGACGGGTAGCCAGACCGTAGCCAAGCCCCTTGTGGGCGTTATTAGCGGTGCAAAACGGGCACGAGGCCCGGTGCTACACCCGTCAATCTGGACTTGACTTAGTACTAAGCGCCGTTTGATCAAGAAAAAGGGCATGGCTATTAACCATGCCCTTTGCTGTATAATGAAAAGACCAGACTGGAGCGACCACAATGAAAATCCGCTCGGTAACTCAATTTATCCCCCTAACCTGGCCTTTTAAATCCAGCGACATCGGCCCGGCTGCTCGCCTGCTTGCTGATGCCCGATTTCGCTTTTCCGATGCGGGATTTGATGTGCAATCTGTATGTCTGGCCATCCCGCCGTTTCTGGACGTGTTGGGCTTCCCGGATTCTGCCCTGCTGCTCGATTTAACCGATCAGTTAGAGCGACTGGCAAAAACCCATCGAATTGACGCTATTTCCATTGGCCCGGTAATAGCCACCACCCCTCACTCACCGTTGATGTGCATTAAGATGCTGCCCCAGGTCATCAAGAGCACAGAAAGAATATTTACCGGCGTGCTCTTTGCCGATGCCTACAGCGGAATCAACATTGCCGCCGCGCGCACATTTGCGCAAGCCGTTTGCTCCGTGTCACAGGAAACAGAGGACGGAAAAGGTAATCTGCGAATGACAGCCTTAGCCAATGTTCCGGCCAACGTTCCGTTTTCACCGGCAGCTTATCACCAGGGGCACACGCCCGCTTTTGCCGTTATCACCGAAGCCGCCGATCTGGCCCTGACCGCAATTTCCGGCACGCGCTCCATCAATACTGCCCGAAAGCGGCTGGCGGAATCGATTGAAAGCAGCAGCACCCACATTTTAAAGATTGCAACTGAACTAAAAACGGCTCACCAGGTTCCATTTACCGGAATAGACTTTTCTCTGGCCCCCTTTTCAATGCAACCCAGAAGCATGGGCAAGGCGATAGAGAACCTTGGAGTAGATACGTTTGGAGGCAGCGGCACCCTGTTTGCCACCTCATATTTCTATCAGGCGATACAACAGGCAAGCATCCCCCGCACCGGCTTTTCGGGGGTGATGCTGCCGGTTTTAGGGGATGCCATTATTGCCCAACGCGCCAAAGAAGGCAGCTTTAGCGCCAACGACTTGCTGCTTTATGCGGCGGCCGGCGCATCGGGATTGGATATTGTCCCCATCCCCGGCAACACGACCCCGGACCAAATTGCCGGCCTTTACCTGGATCTGGCCGCCCTGGCTATCACCTCCAACAGACCGATGATCGCCCGGCTGCTGCCTGTGCCAGATAAAACGGTCGGTCAAGTTGTCACGCTGGGTGGGGATGAGTTGGCCGGTGGGGCAGTCGTTCCGGTAAAAACGTCGGGAGTTAGAAAATTGCTTGAGGAAAACTCGTTTCTGGCGCAGACATCCCGGTAAATTATCCGGACTACGCCCACAGAACTGTAATTAAACAAATTCCCAATTAGTGCCGGCGCGGTATTAGTATTGCGTATTGCGCATTTCGTATTTTATACGCAACACGCAATACGTAGTACGCAACATTTGCGTTGCCCAAAGGACTGCCTGCGTGTCGGGCAAATGTAATCTACAATCCTAAATTTCCGTATCTCCGAGCAAATAAAACAGCACCGCCGGAGTTATATCGGTGAGTGATTTCAGTTGGGGAACAAGAGGGGTGAACCCGGCCCCAAACAGCAGGGTCAAGGCGGGGTTTGCGGTGTGCTTCTTTGTCGTCCAATCCTCAAAGTTACCGTGATCACTAATTACCAGCAGCAGCGATTGCCGCGGGTCAAGCCGGGTTAAGATTCCGCTCAGGAATTCATCCAGTATTCCCAAGACCTCCACCGAACGCTCACGTTCCTGTTTGTGCCCCAGATAATCAGAATACCAGAATTCAAAAAAGGTCAGGGCGTAATCTTCTGCCAAACCGGCCAGATTTTCCCCGGCTTGAAAAGGCGTCACCGCAGGCAAATCAACTTCCGGTTCCGGCCAGAAATCGTTGCTCAACAGGGCATTGATGGCTCTGCCCCGCTGTAAATCTTCTCGACCGCGCAACTTCAATCCGGCCAGGCGGGCGGCGGTGGTGTTGGCGCTTAAGCGCCCTTTGCCGCGCTTCACCCGGTCCAGAAATTGATCAGGGTAGGCGTTGGCGTAGGCCACCGGATATCCGGCATCAAGCAGCGTTTTGAACAGGCTCTCACGGGCCAGCAGTTCTCGCAGCAATGAGGTGGGGTAGGGGCCAAGATGTTCGCCCAGCAGCGCCGGCGCATTTTTTCCGGTCAGGATGGCCGTCTGCCCGGTGCCGGACTGAGGCAAGCCGGGAATGCCCAACGTGGCATCCAGCCCCAGCAGTGCCGCTTGCCCGTTAATAGTTCCCGCCGCATCACGCGCAAGATGGGATACTCCCAACCTCGCCTCAAGCATTGGTATTTTTGCGTGCATAAACGGATTGACCTCAAGGTCAGAGTCCCCGAGGCCAACGCCGTCCAGAAAAACAACTACGACAGATTTGTTATCCATAGTTAGGAAAAGAGCAAGGGAGAAGGGGTACAGGGGAGAGAGAGCAAGTCCATGCTAGTCTCTCCTCATTTTTGTCATCAACCAGGGTACAGGGTTGTTTATCATAGTTACCAGTTTTCCCGGAATGTTGTTATATGTCGATTCATCTCTCCTGCGCCTCTGCCCCCCTTCCAGCGACCTACTCTGCTGTTTTTACAGTAAATTCCAGACCTTCTCCCAACGACAGCGTCACGCTCTCTGAATTGGGATGATTTTGAACGTAGGTCATGTAATCCAGCAGGTCGTCCCCTTCTCTTATGGCATCATCGGCCACAACAGTAGAGCCTACCTTCATTCGCTTGTACAACACATCAAAATAGGTTTCATATTGGCCGTATTTGTCGCTGTCGATAAAAAGAAAATCGACGGCTTCATCCCGATGGCGCATAAGCTCGCGGGCATCACCGGTAAAGATTTCCACCACGTCAGACAAACCGGCTTTTTTCACATTGGCCCGGGCCTGCTCGGCTTTGGCCGAATCCAGCTCATAACTCAACACTTTGCCGCCGGTAGACAGGGCAGCATAACCCAACCACAAGGTTGAATAGCCAACGCCGGTACCAACTTCAAAAATAGTTTTTGCCCCTTTTGAAAAGGCCAACAGCGACACAAATTTAGCCGAATCAGGGTCCAGCATATCCAGAGCGGCAGGGCCGGAAATGTCTCGCATACGTTCGGTTTCAGCCTGCATCTCGAGTTCAGATAATGTGTCAAAAAGTTCTTGTTCCATTGATTTTCTCCCTTGAAAATAACCCCCTCCCCACGCTTTGCGTCCCCCGACATCGGGGGAGGGAGTCGTCGTAGGCGGCGGGTGGGGGCAGGTCAAATTTTCATTCTCCTTGTCGTCCCGCAGGGTCATGCCAACTCCTATAGATGTTCAGATAAACATTTTGTATCCGTAGGGTGGGCATCCCTATGCCCGACCCGCCACCGCATAGGGATGCGGCGGCTACGAGTCAAAATCATTTTCTGAAAAACTATATGATAATGTAATTATCATACCGCGCGTATGGCGGGAGGGGAGGGTGGAGGGACACCATGCGCATCAAGCTAATAAAGTGGGCAACAAATGGGTAAAAAGCTGAATTTT
>CAYWSS010000617.1:0-3876 GCA_964460505.1 uncultured Caldilineaceae bacterium
GTGGGCGTTATCCCTCTAACTCAGGCCCCGCCACCCCCTCCCGTTCCGCCCACCGAGCCCCCCACCAGCACCCCCACGGCTACCGGCACGGCCACGCCCACCGAAACAGCCGCGCCCCCAACCGATACGCCAACGCCTACCATCACCGCTACCTCTACGCAGGAGAGTATCCGGCTTGAATTTAATATCACGCCCACAGAAATTCAGGGCGGGGAATGTGTGGAAGTCACCTGGGATATTTTTGGAGTAAGAGAAATTTATTATCAAAATGAAGGTGTTGGCGGTACAGGCAATCGAAAAGAATGTCCCGCAGAAACAACCACGTACACTATGCGGGTGGTTCATCTGGATGGTTCGGAGCAATCAAAAGATATTACGGTAGAGGTTAACGAGCCAATTTCATCGGCGGGACAGCGCACTCTTAATCTGGGCGACACCATTGATTTTGATGACGGGCAAGTTCCGGGCGATGATTTTGTGTGGAAGGAAGATGGCGATTTTAGAATTTTTGAGGCGCTGGCGGATGTGGAGTTAGCCCCACAGGCCATACTTAACTCGCTCAGTGACCTTTCTTACGAAACGTGCAAAGACGCTGATTATGATGAATTTACCTATCTTGATGGCAGCAATGTCATTTTAGACCCTAAAAACGAATTAACGGATGGCCGCGCCGCCTGTTTTATAACTAATCAAGGCCGGATGGGAAAGATGCGTTTCCCGCAATTTAGCACGGATGCCATTGATGTGGAATGGCTTACCTGGCGCTAACAAAGTTGACAATGTATCAAACTCTTTGCTAATATGTGGAGGGTATAAAAAGGGCAGGGAGAACACGCCCGTGTTCCTGCTACGCAGCCCCCAACCCCAAAACAAAATTGCCAAGACTTTACATTTTAGGAGGATACCATGGCAATGTATGACAACGAGCCAACAATGATGGGACAAAGCCGCCCTTCGGCGACGCTGGTTATCCGGCAAGGCCCCCAGGCCGGTATGAGCTTTCCTTTGATAGGCAACAACATAATCATTGGCCGCGAAGAAGGGTTAGATATTTCCCTGCAAGACCCGGAATCCTCTCGCAGACACTCAAGAATAAGCTGGCAGGCGGGCCAGTATGTTATTGACGATATGGGCAGCACCAACGGCACGTTTGTAAACGGCGTTCAAATTACGGCTGCCCAGGTGCTTAACGCCGGAGACAGCGTGGGCATTGGCCAAACGGCGTTGGTGTTCCAGGTGTCCGGCGCTCAAATGGGGGCACCGCAATACCAGCCGCCGGCACCACACGCCGCTCCCGCTCCGGTTGAGGCCCCCGCTCCGGTTGCCGTATCGGACAAAAGTGGCAGCAACAAAATGACCCAATATGCGCTTTACGGGTGTGGCTGCCTGTTACTACTTATCATTTGCTTCCTGATAATGGTGGCGGTGTGGGCTATTTTTAATCAAGATATTATTGACCAGATGCTGTCGATAAGTTTGGCGTTTAGCTATCTCCTGATGGGATAACCAGGGCATTACAGGAATCAAAAAAGACCTTCTTTGGACTGCCCGGAAGAAGGTCTTTTTTATTGAACGAAGATTAACGGGCGCGGGAAAGCGGCAAAATCACCTCAAAGGTTGTGCTAACACCAGGCTCACTGTAAACCTTAATTTGCCCCTTATGCCGTTCAACAATAGCTTGCGCGGAATATAAGCCCAATCCTAACGCCTTACCCGGTGGTTTGATTGTAAAGAAGGGGTCAAATATTTGGCTCATATATTTTTCGGGCAGGCCAACCCCGTTGTCAATAATCTTCACTTTTACAGTATCGTCAGATTCCAGGCTGGTAGCAATAATGATTTTGGGGTTAGCGGCAAATCCATCTACCGCGTCCCGTGCATTTAATAACAGATTTACCCACAACAATTTGAGATGACTTACACTGGCAAAAATGGTTGGTTTTGTATGATATGCTCTGATAACCTCAATCCTGGCCTTCATCAAGGGACGGTGTATCAACGCGCAGGCGCTTTCAATTGTATCAATTAAATCTTTTTCCATAAAATAGTATTCGTCCTGGTTAGAAAATTCCAATAAATTCTCAACACTGCCGGAAATCCGTTTTCCGGCATTAAATATTCCACGGGCTAAATCATAGGCTTCCGTTGCCGGATCAAAATCATACATGAGCAACTGGCTGTTGGTCATGGTTACTGTCAACGGATTATTAATTTGATGCGCGACACTCCCGGCCAACCTTCCCACAGAGGCCAAATTGGCCGATTTAAATAGTGATGCCTGCCAACGTCTCCGCTCTGATACGCTTTGTGCAAAAATAACCGCCTGCTCAACCTGCCCCACAGAATTGCAAATGGGATAAATTTTAAATTCCCTACCTGTTAAATACGCCGGGTCTTGTTTTTCTGTAGAAATCCAGGTGGCTTCCTGGCCTGTATCCAAAGATTTTTTAATCTGGGAAACCAACTGCGGCATATTTTTGGGCTCGTCCAGCAACAAGTAGCTTTTGCCAATCAAATCTTCATGCTTGTATCCCTGTCGTTTCGCCTCAATCTGGTTGAGGGCATTTATTGTTAAATCTTCATTTAAGATGTACAGGCCGTCACTGATGCCATCAAATACAGTTTGAAGCGTATTGCGACTCCGCAAAATCTCTTTACGGCTTTGATCCAAATCGTCGTAGGCAGAGGAAATGGAAAGAAACAAATTTGCATTTTCAATGGCAATAGCGGCTTGCTGACAAAATGCTGTTAACCACTGGATTTGATTGATAGAAAATGATCTTTCAGACCGGTAACCTACAGCCAACACAGCCGTTAATTCATCTCTGGAAAATAGTGGCAGCAAAAGAATGGAGGAAAGTGTTTGCAAGGGCCATTTTGGCTCAGAACTGTTTTGTTTAAAGATAAATTTTCCGGTCTGGGCCGTATGCCGGGCAAACGAAAACAGGATTTCCTGCTCGCCGGAATCAACCATCTGCAACGTTCCCGAAACCAACACTGTACTTGGGCGTAATTTGCCGTCCGGACCGGTTAACCAGATTTTAACCAAATCCGCCCCGGTTATCTGCCTGGTCTTTTTCAACACAATTTCCAAAGCTTCATCAAGCTGCAAAGTCCGGAGAATCTCCCGGGTGACATTGTTAAGCATTAACAAATCATTATTATCACCCCGGGCATGGCTAAAACTTACATCCGGTTGCCCTAAACGGCCGAACTCCCGCTCTATCTTAAAAAGCAATTCTTCCGGCTCAATTGGAAAAAGCAAATAATCCACGGCCCCTTGTTTTAGTTGTTTTACAGCTTGTGCGCGTTGAGCAGGCGTGGCTAAAACCAGCACAGCCGTTTGGGGGCTGACACTTTCTATCTGCACAAAAAACGGCTCCACCTGTGATACACGGTTGAGCAGTTCCAGATCAATAGCCAAAATTTTGTAGGCGCGTCCGGTCAGTTTAGAGAACAGTAAATTTACTTCGGGCAGCACATCTGCCATAATCTTGTTAGATGCAGCGCCTGATTTGATAATTTCCGCTAAATATTGTGATTGGTTTGAAACAAGAAGTATTTGGTTCACAATTTGTAAAACATTGACCTGTGGTAACTTTTTTGAGATTGGTTTATAATTTAATTGCGTTCAATTCAATTTGAAAATTGTAGTTTTTTCTGGAGTTGATCCAAAAAACTGCTACTCTAACTTTGATTTCGATTTAACTATACCATAACGCGGCCAAGCCGCAACCCAATTTTTGACACACGGATGGGATAAAACACGGGCATTGTTTTAATGTAGCCACATAATCGGTTTACACTTCAAGTGAAACACTCCTGGAAAAAGAGTTCAAATTCTATCATTTCGATAATTCTGCTCTGAATTGCCCC
>CAYWSS010000618.1:0-3873 GCA_964460505.1 uncultured Caldilineaceae bacterium
AGGCGCAGTTTGTGGCGACGCGCGTCTGTCGAGTCGCCGGTTTTATGATTCCCCAGTACACCCCCGCCGCGCTGGCCACCGAAAACAAGGTGTTGGCTCACCCCGCCAGCGCCGATACAATTCCCACGTCGGCCAATGTTGAAGACCACGTCAGTATGGGCTGTACTGCCGCCCTGCAAACCCGGCAAATCCTGGAAAACGTGGAGTGCATCCTGGCCGTGGAACTGCTGGCTGCCGCTCAAGGCATCGATTTTAGAAAAGAGGCGCTCGGCGCACAGGCTCAACTGGGGCAGGGCACGCAACCGGCGTATGATCTCATCCGCCGCCACGTGCCGTTTTTAGAAGAAGATGTGGTAATGTATCCCCACATCGAAGCTGTTCGGCGTCTGATTGCCGGCGATAAACTGGTTAAAGCCACCAACCACGCAGTGCAGGATGTGTGGCAAATTGAATACGACAGTTGAGTGGGAGCAGGGTTGCAGGGTGCATATTTCGTGATGATTACGGGGCTATCCCCGTAACCGGATAATAAACCGGCTTTTCGTTACCCGACAAACCTTCCCGGAAGCTCCATTTTAGGCCAGAATCGGTTCATAATTCAAGCAACCTGGCTTCAAAATAATATGCCCCTCTTTTTGGGTACAGCTTCCGGGAAGGTGAATCTACCAAAATGTCGGGGAGTGAAAACCGGCTTAAGCCGACGAGTTACCCGTTCCGGATTCAAATCCGGAACGATCGATAAAAATTTGTATCTGACTACTGACATCTCAATGTCATTAAGTTAGCCGTAGTTTAGTCCCTTGTGGGCGGGCACAAGGCCCGATGCTACGCCCTTAACTTAATGACATTGACTGACATCTGATTACTGTCTACTGAAAACTTGGAGGATAAAATGAATCTTGAACATTCTATTCAACCGTTTCTGGATGCGCTGGCCGGCGGAACCGCCAGCCCCGGCGGGGGAAGTGCCGCCGCCGCCACCGGCGCGATGGGCGCAGCCCTGGTCAGCATGGTTTGCAACTTAACCATCGGCAAAAAGAAATACGCCGCGGCAGAAGCAGAAATGAAAGAAGCTGCGCAAAAATCGGAGGCGCTACGGGCAGAATTGACCCAACTGATCAGCGCCGACGCCGCCGCTTTTGACGAGGTTATGGCCGCTTTCCGGCTGCCGAAAAGCGCGGATGAGGAAAAAGCCGCCCGCCGGCAAGCCATTCAATCTGCTACCAAAAAAGCGACGCTGACGCCGCTGGCTACGGCCCGCGCTTGTGGCGCAGTCATCGAACTGTGCCGGTTGGTGGCGGAAAAAGGCAATGTCAACGCCGTGAGCGATGCCGGAGCCGGGGCAGCCTGCGCTCAGGCCGGGTTAACAGCCGCTTCTTTGAATGTGCTCATCAATTTGCCGTCCATCAAAGATGAAACCTTTGTCGCAACCCATCGGGCTGAACTGGATCAAATTTTAACAAAACACAACCTGGCCGGTGAGGTTCACGAACTGGTTAAAAGTAAAATTTAATAAACAGGGGTTAGGGGTTAGGAAAAAGGCAAACTCCTAATTCCTGACCCCTGTTTTTCAAGGAGAAACAATGCAAATTTTAGAATGTGTACCTAACATCAGCGAGGGTAGAAACCTGGATATTGTAGAGCAGGTTGCCGATCAAATCCGGCAAGTGGAGGGCGTCAAGCTCCTGGATTACTCTTCAGACCCCGACCACAACCGCTCGGTGTTTACCTATCTGGGAGCGCCGGACAAGGTACTGGAAGCCACCAAGGCCATGGCGCTCAAAACTCTGGAACTGGTCGATATGAGCCAGCAGCAAGGCTCACATCCTAGAATGGGGGCGCTGGATGTGGTTCCATTTATTCCAATCCGGGAAACCACCCCCAAAGAAGCGGTGGAAATTGCCCGCCGGTTTGGCCGTTTTCTGGGCCGGCAGGGCGTGCCGGTTTTCTACTACGAAGATGCCGCTACCCGCCCCGCGCGGAAAAACCTGGCAAAGATTCGCAAAGGACAGTACGAAGGCTTTGTGAAAAAACTACAAAAATCGGAATGGGAGCCGGATGAAGGGCCAACAGAATTCAACACGCAGGCCGGAGTGACTGCCACCGGGGTGCGCTTCCCGCTGATTGCCTTCAATGTCAACTTGAATACAACCGATGTGGAAATTGCCCGGCGCATTGCCAAAGCCATTCGACACATTGGCGGCGGATTTCGCTACGTTAAGGCCATGGGGCTGTTTTTAGAGGAACAAAACGTGGCCCAGGTTTCAATGAACCTGACCAACTACACCAAAACCCCCATTCCCCGCGTGCTGGAGACAATTCGTATGGAAGCGACCCGGCACGGGGTAACGGTGGCCGGCACGGAAATTATTGGAGCTATTCCTCTGGGAGCTATGGAAGAAATTATCAAACACTACGTGCAAACTCATGATTTTGAACTGAACCAGATCATCGAGTATTCGCTGCTTTAAGCGCCAAGGAAATGAAATGATGCAAATTGATTTGCTGATACTCAATGCGGCGCAGGTTGTTACCTGCGCCGGGCCGTCCGGCCCCAAACGTGGGGCAGCGATGGCCGACGTGGGGCTGATTGCGGATGGAGCCGTGGCTATTTCCGATGGCCAAATTGTCGCCGTTGGAGCAACGGGCAACCTGCGGGCCAAGTACACCGCCCGTAACATCATTGATGCCGGGGGTAAGGTGGTTTGCCCCGGTTTTGTCGATCCGCACACGCATGTGGTGTTTGCCGGAGACCGGGTGGGTGAGTTTGAGTTGCGCCTGAAAGGGGCCACCTATCAGGAAATTATGGCGGCCGGCGGCGGCATTGTCAGCACCACCCAGGCGGTACGAGAAGCATCCGTGGCGCAGTTGGTGGCGGAAACCCGCCCCCGGCTCAGGGCGATGCTGGCGCTGGGCACAACCACCGTAGAAATCAAGACCGGGTACGGCCTGGATACCGCCAGCGAGTTAAAAATGCTCAAGGCCATCGAGGCGCTGGCCGCCACCGCGCCCGCCGATATTGCGCCAACATTTTTGGGCGCGCACGCCATTCCCCCCGAATATGCCGGCCAAGGCGAGGCCTACACCGATTTGGTGGTTGAGAAGATGCTGCCGCAGGTTGCCGAATGGTTTCACAACCTGAAGCCGTACAACACCTTTGGCGACTCGCCGTTGTTCTGCGATGTGTTTTGTGAGCAAAATGCCTTTTCAGTGGCTCAATCGCGCCGGGTGCTGGAGGCCGGACAGAAATTGGGGATGCTGCCCAAAATTCACGTGGACGAGTTCACCTCGCTGGGCGGGGTGACGCTGGCGGTGGAGCTGGGTGCGGTTTCTGCCGACCATCTGGATGTTACCCCGCCGGAAGAGCGGGCGTTGTTGGCTAATTCCGATACTATTGGGGTGGCGCTGCCCGCCGTTAATCTCAATCTTGGCAGTACCCGTTTTGCCAATGCGCGGGCGCTGGTTGACGCCGGGGTGGCGCTGGCCCTGTCCACGGACATCAACCCCGGCTCGGCCCCCTGCCCCTCAATGCCGCTGGTCATGGCCGTTGCCTGCCGCTACCAGAAGCTGCTGCCCGCCGAGGCAATGAACGCCGCCACCATCAACGCCGCTCACGCCACCGGTCTGGGAGATAAAGTTGGCTCCATCGAAGTGGGCAAACAAGCCGATTTGCTCATCATTGATGCGCCCGATTACCGGCATCTGGCCTACCAGTTTGGGGGCAATCTGGTCAAGCAGGTCATCAAACGGGGCCAGGTTTTAAACAGATAAAGGAGCGTGGCTTTGCAATATTTGTTAGCCTACTTATAATGGCCTCTATTAGACATTATATCGATTTAATTGAAATGCGCTTTGTCCCCATCGTGTAGAGCA
>CAYWSS010000619.1:0-3865 GCA_964460505.1 uncultured Caldilineaceae bacterium
TAAAATCCGTCCCGATTGCCCTCAAGTTACCCTGATTATAAACTTGATGCGTATGGGACTTAACTCCCCCCCGATTGGGGGGGGTAAGCCGGGTTTAAAGGTATCCATGCCAGTGCAGGTTGGGCAGGCATCGAAATCGTAACCACTCACCCCTCCCCCCGTTGCCTTCGACAAGCTCAGGCAACGACGCGCAGCCTGAGCTTGTCGAAGGCGATGTCAGGAGTAGGGGGAGTGAACGATTACTCGAAATCAGGTTGCAATTTAGACCTCTTGAATTTACAATTTAACCAAGAGGTATTACTGTGAATGAACCTGGAACTTTCACTACCCGGTCTGGCCAAACCGTAGGTTTACGCTTTATCAAAAGGGGAGATGCGGCCCTGCTGGTGGATTTTTTTCACCATTTATCACAGGAAAGCAGACGCCTGCGTTTTCACCTTTATACGTCTAAAATCCCCGAAGATCGCGTGTGGGAAGAGGCTAAAGCCCTCTCTGACTTGAATCCACAGCGCCAGATTGCCATCGTGGCCACCATTATCGAATCGGATGAAAAAGAATATGCCGTGGGAGTGGCACGCTTTGCCCGCGCATCTGATACGGGCACCGAAGCAGAAGTGGCCGTTGTCGTTCGCGATGATTTTCAGCGCAAAGGGCTGGGAAAGCATTTGCTGCTTACTCTGGCAGGCAGGGCCAGAGAAGTGGGAATTACTCATTTTTCGGCATGGGTTATGGCCGATAATGTTCGGCTTATGAAGTTAATCAGGGGATTGGAGTTAAAAGATCTGGAGTCAGAAACGCGGTACGGAGAAACAAAGATTAGAGCCCCAATTACTTGAGCAACAGCTTCATCTCAATCCGGCGAAACATTTCCAGGTATCCCATCTCTTTAAATCCGGGCCAGTGAGGGTCTTTTACCGGTAAATTCTCTGTTTTTGTGTCCTGGGCGGAATGCTCCAGATGCAGGTGATAAAGCAGCGCCCGGCTTACTTTTTCCGGGTCTCCCGCCTCGGTTTGAATAACAAGCCGCCCAAGCTGAAACACCGTATTTTGATAGACCAGCCATCCCCGGCTGCCGTCGGGTAGTTCTGCCGTAATTGCCGCCAAATTTCCGGCATTAAGCAGTGATTCTTTCTCATCTACCCATGACGGCACAGACCGGCGCGTATCCAATAATTCTTTGGCCTCATTGTATCCCGGAAACTGAATATCGCTGACTTCGGGGGCTTCAATTTTTGGTGAACCGGGCGGGCGGCGCAAGACCAACAGGTTTCTGGTCGATTTAAACCCTTTCTTTGAAAACAGGGTGTGCGCCGGAACATTATCGAGGATAACCTCAATAATGATGTAATCTAACTCGCGCTGCCGAGCCTGGGCCAGCAGATGGTTTACCATGGCCTTGCCGGTTCCCCGCCGGCGATTGCTGCGAATTACCCCCAACCGGGTAATCCATGCCCGTCCTTTTCTTACACCGAGCATGGCCAGCCCCAGCAATTCATTGCCGTCAACAGCCACCGCCGAGGCATCCATGTCGATATCGTAATTCTCAACATATTCGCGCAGTTTATTTGAATTCATGGGCATAGGCACCATGTAGTCAACCCGGGTGTGATTGTACGCATCGGTTAACTCTTCAAAAGAAAAAGCGCTGGCGGGAATTAAGTCTATTTTGTTTTCGTAGTCACTGGTTGGCATGGCGTGTTAGCGGTGTTTATTGATAAAAAAACAAATCCCCGTGTTTTTAGTTCTACGAGGGATTTAACAGACCGAATGTCGCTTACTACTTAGTTACCAGAAATAAATTTGGCAATTTGATCGGGGAAAGCGCGCGTGTTAATTGGCTTTGAAATAAAACCATCACAGCCATACGCCAGGGCCATTTTCCGGGCAGTGTCTTCGGGCCAGGCAGTGACGGCTACAGTGGGCACGTTTTTCAGCTCATCCACGCGTTTAAGCAGGGCAACCAGGGTTTGGCCATCAATGTCAGGTAGCCCTAAATCGACCAGAATAATATCAGGATTCGACTCAACGGCCAGTTTTAAGCCGGTTTCACCATCAATGGCATGTATAACCTGATGATCACGAACTTCCAGAACCCGCTTCATCAACAGCGCGTTTTGTTTATTGTCTTCGACGATCAGTATTTTAGCGATGGTAACTCACCTGAAGCCTGCAAAAGGTTTGCCTATTTATGAGGGCAGTATAGCATATCTTGGGAGAAAGACCAAAATTTTGCCCCCCTGAAAATTGGGTATATGGCGGTTTTTTCGCGATCTTAGGTCATGACTCCCATTGACGCCAAGAGGGTGAAGGCGTATACTTTAAAGCGCAATGTGACGCCTTGACGAGCGCCACGGCTTGAAAGGCTCATTAACAATCAGAACCGAAAGTGGTAAAAGGATACTGACTTAAATGATTTATCGCAGCTATGAATCTAGTATATCACTTAGAGTGTTTTTGGTTCTGATTGCCCTTGTTTTTTCTACTGCCGCAACATTCCTCACGTTTTTCTTTTCCTCTGCCGCTACAACCACCGGCAGCACGCCCGGCCTGGCCATTTCGCTGGCTACAGGAACCAATACCGGAATTTTAGCCGCCGGCGAGCGTCGCTGGTACAGGATAATGCCCAATGGTCAGGGGGAGCGATATCAGGACTTGCGTTTTAGCATGGTCTATTCGTCCGAAGGCGGAGCGCCCCAACACAGCGTTAATTTCGAGCTTTACACAGCCGATGAGATAAAGGCGTGGCAACAAGGTGGCAAAGCCACCCCAAATAACTTTGGGGCGGGAATGTTCCGGAATAATGCAGACGTCGATGAACGCATCTGGCGGGGCACAGTATTGAGAGACGGCACTTACTATCTGGCTATAGAAAATGGTGCGGAATCAGCCGTTGATTATTGGCTGTACGACGATGACGCGCTTGCGCCCGACCAAACTGTGAAGATTGCTGCTTTGTTAGAACCCGCCCCTGTGGCTGCTCCTCCCGATTCCGAGCCGGCAACATTACCTGACAAATCTGCATTGGCGCAGGGCATAACTCTACAAACCGCGCTGCCGGCACCCCTGGAGCGAACGACAGGCGGCCTTGCCCCGGGTCAAGAGATCTGGTACAGCTTTTCGGTGGACAACGATACGCAGGCCCAGTTTGGGGAAATGGCTCTAACAATGATTGTTACGCCCGACGACGGCAATCGCATCTGGAATGTAAATATGGAGGTGTTTACGGCGGACAGTGTGGCAACCTGGTCTCCGGAAAATAACACCGCTATCAGCAATGTAGGTGCGGGCAGTGTTGTTTACAGAGATGATAACCCGCTAACCGGTGAACGGTTCTGGAGCGGTTGGGTGGTGAATAACGAGGTTTATTACGTTAGAATTATTAATGGTGCCAAGGCCCACATTGATTACTGGCTGTTTAACGGTGATGTGTATCACCCGACGCTGGGAGAATAACGTCGCCTTCCCCGTTTCACAACTTAACGTACGTCAAAGCCTGAGTAGCTTTTGCTGGTTTCGTCGTAACGAAAAAGGATACTCTTGATGTGGCTGCTGTGCGGCTCCTGCTGGCACCACTCCAAAAAATCCTCAATTTTGTGTTTTTCTCCCTGTATCTCTATCTCAATACGGCCATCGGCCAAAGTTCGCACAAACCCATCCAGCCCCAGCGCTTTGGCCTGAGCCTGAGTTTGATACCTAAAGTTAATCCCCTGAAATCGACCCTCAATTAAAATGCGGGCCTGTTCTTTCTTTTCCAATTGACATCCTCTCAGCTAAAGATTTTTGCTCTGCTCCTTCTGGAAATATGTAATGCAAACGATTCTGAGCATATCCGTCCTCTTTATTTTTCCATTGTAGCACAATAATG
>CAYWSS010000620.1:0-3841 GCA_964460505.1 uncultured Caldilineaceae bacterium
GGCATAACGAACCATCACCAAAAAGTTCCGTTCTCATTCTGTTTTCAGTATAGCCCCTTCTTTACGCAATACGCAATACGTGTTGCGTTGGGCGAAAACTTTTCTGGAGTGCTATAATGGGTAGTAATATAGCTTATCCTCAACGCGCAGTCAAGCATTTCTGCAAAACGGTAGCAATTTTCATTTTAGATTGGAGGAGTGAGCACTGCGTAGCGTCAGATGCAAGCGGTGTTTGCCCGGCCCGCCCCGGCATCCGAGGATGCCTTTCCCCTCAATTTTTGTTAAAATGAGAATTGCCGGCAAAACGGTATCGCCTCAACCATCTTCTGCCGCCGGCAAGGGTATTTCTGTTTCCTCGGTTTCTTCAATTGTATCCGGTGCATCCGGCGGGTCAGGTTGAGAGACAGGGGGGGAAGGTTGAGCAAGAAGCATGGCTTGCATTTTAACAAGCAGATGCCGGCCCTGTGCCCACAGCGCGGATGTGGACGGCTCTTCTGTTTCTTTTGTGGAGGAGAATGGTTTATCGCCCAAAATTTTCTTATACAGATAACGGATAATTTCCCGCCCCGAAGCAATGACCGGCGCGGCCAGCAGCGCCCCCAGAATACCGGCCACGTTGGTGCCTATCAGCACCCCAATAATCACCACCAGCGGATGCAAATCTACGGCGTCGCCCAACACTCTGGGCACAACAAACGTGTTTTCAAACTGTTGCACCAGAATGTAAAAACCAACAATGATCAAGGCAAATACCCAATTGCTTACTCCAAAAATAGTTGAGCCTTGTATGAGCGCCACAATTACGGCCGGAATAGCCGCCAGAAACGGCCCCAGATTGGGAATAAGTTCCATCAACCCGGCAATTACACCCAGGGCAAAAGCGCCCGGCAAGCCCAGCGCCGCGTTGCCCAGCCAGGTAACGGTCCCAATGATAATCATTAAATTAAGTTGGCCCCTAAAGTAGGCTCGCCAGATTCTGTTGAGCCGGTGCATCAGCACGGCGATTTCATCCTTGAACACCGGGGGCACCAGGGCCAGGAATCTGCCGGAAAATTTATGAGCATCCATACTAATATAAACAGCCGATAAAACCAACACCACAAAGGCAAATACGCCGGAAAAAACCGTGCCGGCCACGTTGGTTGCCACGCCAACGGTCACGGTTGCGGCGGAACGTATCGAATTGATTATTGTTTGAAACGAGGGCAGGGCCAGGGTAATATCCTGTTCGGTATCCCGCATCAGGTTTAGGGCCGGGTCGATGATGGGGTCCAGGTTTATCATAAATCGACCTGCGTCACCGTTAAAGTCTTTTAACGATTCAAGTGTGCTCTCTGTCCAATTCAGGCTGTCTTCTATTAATACCTGATAATCGATGCCGGACAGGGCATTAAAACCGTCTATGACAGGCGGCAGGAATACCAGCGGCGAGAGTAACAACACCACGGCCACAATTACATATGTAACCAGTACCGCTACCCCTCGAGGCAATTTTAGCCGGGTGTGGAAAAATTCAACGGCCGGCACCAGTAAAAACGCAACCAATGCGGCCAGAATAATGATGGTTAACACAGATTGGCTCAGATACAGGATATATAACCCAAAAATTACTAACCCAACACTAACAATATATTTGGTTGGGGTACTCCATTCTGTATTCATAGGGCGTTCCTAAGTTCTAAGTCAAGTTGATTTTGACGGGTAGTTAAGCCCCTTGTGGGCGTTGTTACAGCAGTAAAAAGGGCACAGGCCCAATGCTACATCCGTCAATTAGAACTTGACTTAGAACTAAGTAAGATATTATTCAATGGTTTTTATCAAACGGGGAACAATAAACCAGCGCAATACGGCATCCCCCGGCGAAAGAACGGACCAGTCCATAATATGCAGATCAAAGCAAATCAGGGCCGCGGTAGGCATTCTAATAGCAATGCCGTGCTCCCAGCTTGTGCCGCTGTCCAACAGTAAATCGCCCGCAGTTTCTTCCATGGTGGGGTTATGGCCTACCAGCATTACCCGCTCTACACTGTTGGGTAAGCGCTTTATGGCGCTAATCATGTCTTCACTGCCGCCTCCGTAGAACGAGGCATCCCATTCAATACCCTGTTTGTACCCACAGACTTCCGCCGCCAATTGGCTGGTTTGTTTGGCCCGTTGGGCAGGGGACGAGATGATTTGATCCGGGACAAAATTAAATGCCCGCAAAACTTTCCCCATTCTGGGGGCATCCTTCAGGCCGCGTTTGGCCAGGGGACGGTTAAAATCGGCCAAACCGGGATCACCCCAGTCTGATTTGGCGTGCCGCAACAACAAAATCGTTTTCATAATTGCCTTCCTTGAAAATAAGCCCTCACCCCCAACCTCTCTCCCACCGGGAAAGGGGAGTCGCGCCAGCGACGGGGTGAGGGTAAAGATTTTCATTCTCATTGCCGTCCCGTTTGGAACTGTTCGACTCCTCACAAATTAACCTTGGATTTGCTCATTTATCGTAAAGCTTTTATCTTCCTGTGGATGAGCTACGTAACGGTATTTTTTGCCGCGTTTATTTTAAGTTTACTGGTAACTCCGCTGTCTATCAAGTTGGGGCAGCAATTGGGAATGGTAGATTACCCCGGTGGGCGACGCCGGCATCAAGGGGCAGTATCCCGCTTGGGTGGGCTGGCTCTGTTTGCCGGTTTTGTGGGGGCCGGCTTCCTGATATTTGCTCTCAGCGCCGTGGGAATTTGGCCGCCAATTGGCGCGGAAGATGCTAAATTGCTGACCGGGGTTATGCTGGGCAGCATTGTAATGTTTGCCTTTGGTCTGGCGGACGATTATTTTCAACTTCCGGCCTGGCCGCAATTTGTGGCTCAGTTTGTGGCCGCATTAATTGCCATTGCTTTTGACATTATCTTTGAACGCGTAACCCTGCCCGTTTTTGGATATACCGTTTTTCCCGGCTGGATTACCTACCCCCTGACAATTTTTTGGGTGATGGGCATGATCAACACCGTCAACTGGCTGGATGGCCTGGATGGTTTGGCCGCGGGAGTTACCGCTATTGCCAGTTTAATGTTTGCCGTCCATGCGTACAGTCTGGGGCAAACAACCGTGGCTTTGTTTCCGCTGGCTCTGGCCGCCGCCTGCCTGGGATTTTTGCCCTTCAACTTTCATCCGGCCCGTGTATTTATGGGGGGCGGCAGTATGTTGTTGGGCTTTGCGCTGGCCTCGCTCTCAATTTTAGCGCCGGCCAAGGTAGCAACGGCGCTACTGGTGTTGGGCATCCCCATTGTTGATGTGGCCTGGCTTATCATCCTGCGTTGGCGCAGGCGTAGCAGCCCCACCCGGGCCGGGCGCGACCATCTTCACTTTCGCCTGCTGGATTTGGGGTTGAGCCAGCGCCAAATTGTGCTGTTGTATTACAGCTTCTGTGCGGCATTTGGGCTGATGGCCCTGGTCATTGAAGTGCGGGTGTTTAAGCTGGTAGCGTTGGGCATGATGGTAGCCGTAACGTTGATTCTTCTCTGGTGGTTGAGCCGTCAGGAAAGTTCTAAAGACACCGGCTGACTGTAACCGTTCAGCCCCCCTGTCATTCCCGCACGTATTAAGCGGGAATCCACAGACTGCACGCATAGATTCCCGCTAAAAGCATGCGGGAATGGCATAATTCTGGTAGGGGGGTGAACGGTTACGGCTGACTTGCTTGCAAAAGGGAAAAATATAATCGCGAATTTTGCGAATGGGCGAATTGCGCGAATATTCTAGGAATTAGTAGTTGTAGGTTGGGTTGACGACAGAAAACCCAACCCCCGGCACCGTAATTGTTGGGTCGAACCTGCGGTGAGACCCAACCTACTTGTTT
>CAYWSS010000621.1:0-3841 GCA_964460505.1 uncultured Caldilineaceae bacterium
TCGTAGTCAGCCTCGAAGCGATAGCGGAGTGGCGTTAGACGACCGAAGGTCCACCACGCTGCGTATCTGACTACGAACATTTTATACAGGGAGAGAAACCTATGCCCAGGAATCCGGAACACGTTCTTGAAGCCATCAAGCAACTTCACCGCCGTATCCGGGATAGGGTGGTGGCTGCCTGCGAACAATCGGCGCTGGCTGAAATGGCCGGCGTTGACCGGGATGACGAGGGCGACACCATCTACACCATCGACCGCATTAGCGAAGAGGTGCTGATTGATTTCTTTGAAACGGAAATTGCCCCAACCACCCCACTGGTGCTGATTGCCGAAGGGTTGCCCGGAGGGCAGGTGGTACTGCCGCGCGGCTCCGCCGAAAGTGAGACCGGCCGGCGCATTATCGTGGACCCCATCGACGGCACGCGTGGCCTCATGTACCAAAAACGGAGCGGCTGGATATTAACCGGCGTTGCCCCCAATCTTGGGCCGGAAACTTTGCTGCAAGATATTCAACTGGCGGTACAAACTGAAATTCCGCTGATAAAGCAGCACCTTTCTGACATGGTGTGGGCTGTTGGAGGCCAGGGTGTACAGGCAGAACGACATAACCGTCTGACGGGTGAAACAAGCCCGCTCAAGCTGCAACCCTCCTCGGCAAAAACCATTGCTCACGGCTTTGCCACCATGTCCCGTTTTTTTCCGGGAGCCGGCGAAGAGTTGGTAGCCATTGATGAAGAAATTATTCGGGCCGCGCTGGGGCCGGTTCAACGCGGAAAAGCCTCCTGCTTTGAAGACCAGTATATTGCATCCGGTGGGCAGCTTTACGAACTTATGGCCGGGCACGACCGTTTTGTGGCCGATTTACGCCCGCTGATGGAACAACCCCTGGCGCAACGCGGCTTATCATTGGGCATTTGCAGCCACCCCTACGATCTCTGCACGGAGCTAATCGCCAGAGAACTGGGCGTAATTATTACCAATGCTCACGGCAAGATGTTAAACGCCCCACTTAACGTTGATGCGGATGTAGACTGGGTGGGCTATGCCAATGCTCACATTCAGGCGCAAATAGAGCCACTGCTGCGCGCCGGCCTGGATTCTCGGGGGCTGTTAACCGGCTCAGTTTAAGTATTATTGTCGCAACTTTACAAAAGGCCCAACCCCGTCTATCCTAATCCGTAATGGGAGCAAAGGGCCACCAAAATTTTAACCACAGACGCGCAAACGCACAAAGAGCGCAAAGAACAACTTTAAGAACCCTGCGCCTACTTTGTAGAATTTCTTACCCCGAAAAAGCGCTGGTCGCAATTAAGGATGGCCCACCTGCACAGTGATTCCGGCGCAACGCCGGTGCAATGCGGGGTATACGCATGCAGCCCCAAAGGTGCAGGATTCATAGCCAGATTTGAATACTTGACCCTTGAAAAGGAGAGCTGAAGCCATATGTTTCCTCAAACGGTTGACTTAACTAACAATCAAACTGTCACCATCAGAGAAGCCGAAAAAGCTGATGCGGCAGCGATTATTGACTGCCTCAACACCATCGGCGGAGAAACCAATTACCTGACATTTGGGGCCGAAGAATATGATATGCTTGTTTCCGCCCAGAAAAATCTTATCGCGGTCAGCAAAAGCAGGCCAAATGCATTAATTCTGGTGGCAGAAATTGACACCCGGTTAGTGGGCCTGCTTACCTTTGAGGGTGGCCCCAAAGACAGGGTTCAACATACGGGGGAATTTGGAATCAGCATCCTGCAAGAGTATTGGGGCGCGGGCATTGGCAGCGGTCTCACCAAATTGCTCATTGAATGGGCCAGACAAACCGGGATAATCAGAAAAATTAACCTGAAGGTTCATGAAAATAACCACAGAGCCATCAAGATGTACCAAATGCTTGACTTTGAACAAGAAGGGAAAATCTCCCGCGAATATTCAATTGACGGCCAATTTTACGCAAATATTCTCATGGGGTTAACCATAGATTGACAAACAGTTTCGCAATTAGGGATGAGAATTAATTAACTTACCCATTTCCTCGTACTGCGTATTGCGTATAATTTTGCTCTTTACGGAGTACGTAATACGCAATATGTTGCCGGCCCCAATTGGGTAAGTTATTTACGCATCATTCCTTAAGTAAGTGAAAATGTATACTGCTCAAAAAAATTTTTCTTAACGCTATAATTGACAAAATCACTCCCCATTTTCAGCGCAGGAAGGAAAACCGATGCTTGGCAAAGTAACCAGTTGTGCCGTTGTTGGCCTGGATGGTGTTCTGATTCAGGTAGAAGTTGACATCTCTCGCGGATTACCTTCGATGACCATTGTGGGCCTGCCCGATGCCGCCGTACAGGAAAGCCGGGAACGGGTCCGGGCCGCCATCAAAAATTCCGGGCTGCCGTTTCCCTCCTCGCGGGTCACTGTTAATCTGGCTCCCGCCGATATTCGCAAAGCCGGCCCCGCCTACGACCTGCCCATTGCCGTCGGTATTTTGCTGGCCTCTGAGCAGATTTACGGCGATGTGGGCGGCGCGATTGTGATGGGTGAACTCTCGCTGGATGGCGGGGTGCGTCACGTCAGCGGGGTGCTGCCGATGGCTAATCTGGCAAATCAGGAGGAGTTCACCACCCTGTTTGTTCCGGCAGAAGATGCCGCCGAAGCCTCGCTGATTGAAGGGTTAACTGTGTATCCTGTAGAGAATCTGTTGCAACTGGTCGATCATCTCAGCGGGCACAAGAAGCTCTCTCCGTACGAACCTGACTTTTCGCTGGACAGTGATCCGCCCCCCTATACAACAGACCTGGCTGAGGTAAAAGGCCAGGCCCACGTGAAAAGAGCTTTGGAAATTGCCGCCAGCGGCGCTCATAACCTGCTTTTTTCCGGCCCGCCCGGCTCCGGTAAAACGCTCATCGCCCGCTCGATGCCCGGTATTTTGCCCGGTTTAACCATAGAAGAGGCGCTGGATGTGACCCGCATCTACTCCGTGGCCGACCAGCTTTCGCCCGACGAGCCGCTAATTCGACATCGCCCCTTTCGGGCACCGCACCACACCGTAAGCTACGCCGGCCTCATTGGCGGCGGCCGGTGGCCCAGCCCCGGCGAAATCAGCCTGGCCCACCGGGGGGTGCTTTTTCTGGATGAACTGCCTGAATTTGGCAATCGAATGCTGGAGATGCTGCGCCAGCCGCTGGAGGACAAAATTGTCTCTATCAGCCGCTCGGCCGGCTCGCTCAGTTATCCGGCCAATTTCATTTTGGTCGGTTCGATGAATCCCTGCCCCTGCGGTTTTTACTCCGACCCGGAAAAAGAGTGCACTTGCTCCATGACGATGGTCAAGCGCTACCAAAAAAGAATATCCGGCCCGTTGATGGACCGGATCGATATTCACGTGGAAGTGCCGCGCGTTCCCTTTGAAAAACTGAGCGACAAACGCACCGGCGAAAGCAGCGCCACGGTCCGTGAGCGCGTGGAGGCGGCCCGCGCCATTCAGCGGGAGCGATTTGTCGATACCCCATTTCAAACCAACGCTGATATGGGGCCGGCGGAAATCCGCCGGTTCTGCCACATTGACGCCACCGGCACCAACCTGCTCAAGGCAGCCATGCAGCAGATGCAACTCAGTGCCCGCGCCTACCACCGTATTTTGAAGCTGGCCCGCACCATCGCCGATTTGGCCGGGGAGTCCGATATCCAGACACCCCACATCGCCGAGGCCATTCAGTACCGGCCCCGGCAACAAATTTAAGTGAAGCAACTGCTCACCCCCCTCTAGCTCCCCCCTCAGGAGGGCTTATCGTTATACATAAGTGAGGTAACTAAAACCGAGAACGGAGTAGGGTAAA
>CAYWSS010000622.1:0-3820 GCA_964460505.1 uncultured Caldilineaceae bacterium
GGGGTTCAGGTGTTGGTGATGGGGGCAACGATGTGGGCGACGCCGGCGGTATTGACGTAGAAGTAGAGGGCGGCAACGGAGTTGGTGTTGGGGTGGGGGTTGGCAGTTGAATTTGTACCGGTGTGATTTTTGGCAGCACCGCCACGACAATGGCCCCGGCCTCTACACTTGAGGGGGTAGCCAATAACGCCAGTTCATCTTCAACAATTTCGGCAATAATTCTATCGCGGTCTATGGGGGCCAGTGCCAGCAAAATGCTCGGGCCGTAATTCGCCTGAGTCCTGGCCCGCACGCCTCCGCCTATTTTATCCCGGTCAATAAAATAGAGCGCGCTCTGCGAGGCGCAAAAAATGCAGGCAAAGCTTAAAAACAAAAAAGCAATAACAATTGCTAACCTGCGGCGCGTTCGGTTGGGAGAGGAATCTTCTTGTGCCGGTTGTTCTATTTCCGGGGGTGTTTGTTGGTTTATCACAAAATCACCAAACTAATGCTAATCAGCAATATTTTCCGGGTTTCGGTTAACGGGTACAACTGCATGAAACCGTGGTAAACGCCTGGGGCTAAAGCCGCCAGGCTAAATCATCAGGTGGAAGCCGGTACAAAATCGGCTAAAAAAGGCTATTGAGCCGGCTTTCACCTACATTAGCCGGGCGTTTTAACGCTCGGCGGGCGCCGGTTTGCGTAACCACGGTTTAGTGCAGAGCTACCGGTTAACGGTTGATAACGCAAAGCTAAAGGTGCTGCCTTGGTCCGGCTGACTTTTCATCCACATTCTGCCGCCGTGAGCTTCAACAATTGCTTTGCTGGTATACAAACCAAGCCCGGCTCCACTAATTTCAAAGGTGTGTTCTTCGTGAATGGCCCTGAAAAACCGGGTAAAAAGAAAGCGCTGGTTTTCCGGAGAAATTCCCACGCCGGTATCTTTTACATCTACCTGAACTGCACCATTTTCCTGCGTAACATTAATAGCTACCTGCCCCCCCGGCAACGTGTAGCTGTGCGCATTTTTTATCAGGTTGTGCAGTACCCGGGTTAAGCGGTTTTCATCACCTTCTACCCAGACATCATCTGCCGGCAATTGAGCCGTAAATTCCATATCCCGCTCGGCCATTTTGGCCGTCCACGCATTTAATTCTTCTTCAACTAACACTTTAAAGTTTAGCGGCTCTTTGTCAATTCCCAAATTCCCGGCATCAATTTGTGAAAGATCAAGCATTTGCTGAATAATTTCCAGCAAATCATCTACATTTTCCCCAATAGTATCAATAAATCCAGTCTGTCTATTATCCAATTGCCCGGACGTTGTCAGTTTTAAAAGTTCATTGTACCCTTTTATCGC
Source organism: uncultured Caldilineaceae bacterium (assembly GCA_964460505.1). Taxonomy (GTDB): domain Bacteria; phylum Chloroflexota; class Anaerolineae; order 4572-78; family J111; genus J095. Next base: position 1,340 of record CAYWSS010000622.1, read on the forward strand.
CGTTAAGGGGGTGCGGAGTTCGTGCGACATGCTGGTAATAAAGTCATCTTTCAGCTTTTCAGACTCATGCTCCCTGGTAATATTGCGCAGCACCACCACCGATCCCAACCGCGTACTATCTGAGGAAACAACAGGTGCCGACAGCGCGCTGAAAACCTGCTCACCGGCCTCAAAACGATGCGTTTCTCTAAACTCAAAACTGCGCAGATATTCTATTAGAGACTCGGGTTTTGCCTCAACCTGAGCCTTGCCGGCTTCATCATCGGCTACTTTCTGCAATGATTCGTGCAAAAAGCTGTGCTCCATCTCAAGCAAAATTTTCTGGGCTGCCGGGTTCATCACCACAGCCTCTCCGGTTAAATCCTGAACAACGACTCCATCGGCAATACTGGAAAGAATGGCGTTTAACCGGCTGGCTTCTTCTTCTTGAATTTGTAGCAGCCGCTGCAACTCTGTGGTCATATCGTCAAAGGTGGCTGCCAGAATACCGATTTCGTCATCACGTTGTAGGCCGGTGCGCCGATCGAGATCCCCGTCTGAAATGGCTTGTGAGGTTCGAACCAGACGCAAAATTGGGCGGCTAATCCGGTGCGAAACAAAATAACCGATGCCAAAAACCGTAACAACCCCCAGAGTAAACAAGGCGATGAGAAAATTTCTACTTGAGTTGGTGGCTTCTGTAATAAAGTTGGTGCGCAGCGCAACCGCATAAACGCCGTACGTTTTATCCCTCAAAATAAAGGGGGCATAAGCCAGCCGATAGCCTTGCTCCCGAATATTTACCGTACCCGACGCTTCGTCTTGTTCCGGCAGCGATGCCTGATCCAGCAAGGTGATGGTTTTGCTTTCTACAATTTGCCGGTATCGTTCGGGGGTAAAGAAACTGAATTGCTCTTGTACTTCATCATCCTTCAGCGCAAAGGTTGAATCCATCACGTGCCCGTTGTAATCAAACAACGTCAGGTGCGCCAACGCTAAATTTTGCAGCGTGGCCAACTCATTTTCCAGGTAGGTACCCACCAAAGCCGCCCCAACCGTGCCATCGGCGGTGCGAACCGGCCCAATTGTGTAAATGATTAGCGCATCCAACACCGGGTCCTTGACCAACTGAATAGATTTGCCTCCGCCCGAATCGACCAGGACCTCCCGCACGGCATCCCACTGCGACAAATCTGCGCCACTGCCGGCTTGGGTATTTACAAACATATTGGAGCCTACACCCTCACGTTGAAAACGTAAAAGTTCTTTACCCTGCGTATCTACAATAATAATGCTGTCAATGATTCTGGCATTAGCAATTACCGGGGATATTAACTCTTCCAGTGTCCCGGTATCCCGATTGATCATCGCATCGGCCACACCAATGGTGTTAGCCACCACGCGTTCAATTTCCAGCCGCAGACGCTCTCTATTAACAATTTCATCGCTGACAATCTGGGCTGCTTCCTGCAATTGATTTTTCAGGCGGGCTTCAAAAGAGATGGCTACCTGCTCGACGACAACAAAAACCCCCAATGCGGCCAACACAAGCGTTAGCACCGCATAAGGGATTATGATTTTTTTACTAATGCTGGACGAGAAAAATCTGACCAGATTTCCAAACCAGCCCAGTAGGGTTGTCATAGTCGAAACGCTCTATTTGTCATCAATTGGTGATGGACGGGGTATCTTTTATAGCAGCCGCTTCACAGTAATCGGGCTTATGGTATAATCTAGTGGTTGAACTTGTCGTTGACAGCAAATGACTAATTAGATTGTATATACTCCAAAAACAGAACAACCGGGCAAAACCATACAGATTATGGCATCATTATAGTATTACCCTGCAACATTTGCGTTGCGCTTGCGGCGAGAATTATTTGTTAATTATTCATTGTTCATTGTTAATTTGGGGCTTGCCGCGATATCTATTTCCACAAACCCAGACTGCCATTCTGCTCAAAAAAACTCAACACTGTGAACACGGCTGTTACTTAAGACAACCGATTTCAGGAAAACTGAACCAATTATGTACAGTTTAGATGATACCATAGCAGCTATTGCAACGTCAATAGGCCAAAGCGGTGTGGGAATTGTTAAGGTGAGCGGTCCCGAAGCGCCGGCAATTGCCCGCCAACTTTTTCAATCTGCCAGAGGGATTTCAAAGTTTGAACCGTACCGGCTCCATTACGGCACCATCATCGATCCTCGCACCCGGGAAATCATCGATGAGGCGCTGGTAGTGCATATGCCCAAACCCCACAGCTACACCCGCCAGGATGTCATCGAAATCCAGGCGCACGGCGGCACGGTGCCCCTGCGGCGAATACTGCAACTGGCGCTAAGTTTGGGCGCTCGTCCCGCCGAAGCCGGAGAGTTGACCCTGCGGGCATTCCTCAACGGGCGGCTGGATTTGGCCCAGGCCGAAGCCGTACTGGACATCATCGAAGCCAAAACTGATGCGGCCCTGCGCGTGGCCACCGAGCAGTTGGGCGGCAGCCT
>CAYWSS010000623.1:0-3816 GCA_964460505.1 uncultured Caldilineaceae bacterium
GCACACACCTTTGTAACCGCTATAGCAGCGCCCTTTTGCCGTTTTTACCCCCCCCTCTCAATCCCCCCCGAATCGAGGGGGGAGTTAAAGGGCATACGCATCAAGCTAATAATTAGGGTAACGGGGAACAATCAGAGCAGATTTTACTCCCCCCTGAAAAAAATTGTGAATGGTGAACGGTGAATGGTGAATTTTAAACGAAATACCCGCCGGAAATTAAATTCAGGAAGAGTGACCGGCTAAAAAATAAAGCATTGTCCCGGAGTGGGATAAAAACCAGCCCAAAACCATTCACCCTTTACAATTTTCGGATGAACAGGCAAAAATTCAGTTTTTACCCATTTGTTGCCCACTTTATTAGCTTGATGCGCATGGAGTGGGAGGGGGGTGAACGATTACCTGTTAAACACCCTGTTGATTTTCTTGGGAAGCCGCCTTGATTGTGGTACAATCTCAGGATGTATTTTGAAGTAAATCGAACAGGACGGAGACGTTAAACTGATGTTCAAGAGTCTATTTAAAAGCGTATTTGGCGACCCCAATCAAAAAGAGATCAAGAAACTTACCCCGTTGGTCGACGAGATTAACGGGCTGGAATCGGAATTTGAGGCGATGAGCGACGACGAAATTCGGCAAATGATGGCCGAATTTCGGGAACACCTGGATGAGCAAACCGCCGAACTGCGGACTGAAATGGAAGATTTGCAGCAGGAAGTCAATGATGCCGCCGGCAAAGAGCGGCAACGGTTGCAAATTCAGTTAGAACAAGTTGAAAAAAGACGGCTCAAACAAGAAGACCAACTGCTTGACACAATTAAACCCAAAGTGTTTGCCGCGGTCAGAGAAGCCAGCCGGCGCACCATTGGCCTGCGCCATTACGACGTACAGATGGTGGGCGGGGCCATTCTCCACGAAGGAAGAGTAGTGGAGATGCGCACCGGCGAGGGTAAAACGCTGGTGGCCACCACCTCGGTAGCGCTCAATGCGCTGATAGGGCGCGGCGCTCACGTAATTACCGTAAACGATTATTTGGCTAAACGCGACTGCCAATGGATGGGGCCGGTTTATCATTTTCTGGGGCTGTCCATCAGCGTTATTCAAAATGCGGGCGGGGGTGGCGTAGACAAAGCCTCGTTTCTGTACGACCCCGGCTACCACAGCGATGATGACCGCTTTGAAAAATTGCGGCCCATCACCCGCAAGCAAGCCTACGCCTGCGATATTACCTACGGCACCAACAACGAATTTGGCTTTGATTATCTGCGAGATAATATGCAAACAGATTTAAGCCGTATAGCCCAACGCGAACGACACTACGCCATTATCGACGAGGTTGACAACATCCTCATCGACGAGGCTCGCACGCCGCTGATTATTTCCGGTCAGGCCGAAGAAAGCAGCGACCTGTACCAAAGGTTTGCCGTGCTGGTTCGCCCCCTTAAACGCAGCAGTGACGAAAGCGTAGATAACGAAGATATAGAGCCGGATGGCGACTACGTGGTTGATGAAAAATCGCGCGTAACCTACCTGACAGAACGCGGCGTTGAGCGCATCGAAAAGGCGCTGGGCGTAGAAAATCTGTACGAAGGCGAAAGCGCGGCCATGACCTCTTACCTGGAAAACGCGCTCAAAGCCCACGCCCTGTTCAAGCTGGACGTGGACTACGTGGTGAATAATGGCGAGGTCATCATTGTTGATGAATTTACCGGGCGGTTGATGCACGGCCGGCGCTACAGCGAGGGCTTGCATCAGGCCATTGAAGCCAAAGAGGCGGTCAGCGTGCGGCACGAGAGTTTTACCTGGGCCACCATCACCTTTCAAAATTTCTTTCGCATGTACGACAAGCTGGCCGGGATGACCGGTACTGCCGAAACCGAAGCCGAAGAATTTAGCGACATCTACGAATTGGAAGTGATGGTACTGCCCACCAATGTAGAATATCGCTCGATGCAAGGCTCGCTGATTGAAAAAGCCAGTAAAGAAAATGGTGTAAAATTTGTCACATACCGCAGCCCCGACGACAGTGAATTTTATTACAAGCGTACCGACTATCCCGATGTGGTATACAAGAATCCAAAGGCCAAGTTTAATGCCGTTGCGGAAGAGCTTAAAAATCTGCAGGCAACAGGCCAACCGGTCCTGGTCGGCACCATTGCTATTGAAACGTCTGAACATCTATCGAAGCTGTTGGAACGACAGGGCGTTAAACACGAGGTTCTCAATGCCAAGCAGCACGAGCGTGAAGCCAGCATTATTACCCAGGCCGGTCGACCGGGCATGGTTACCATTGCTACCAACATGGCCGGGCGTGGGGTAGATATTTTGCTGGGCGGCAACGCCGAGGGGCTGGCCCGCGACGAGCTGCGTCGCAAAGGCGAAGACTTAACCCAGGTATCCCCGCAACTGTGGGAAGAAACATTAAACAAATGGTCGGAGAGAGTAGCCAAAGACAGAGAAAAAGTTATGGATTTGGGCGGCTTGCACGTAGTTGGCACCGAACGACACGATGCCCGCCGGATTGATAACCAGCTTCGGGGGCGGGCCGGCCGGCAGGGCGACCCCGGCTCCAGTCGATTTTTTGTTTCCCTGCAAGATGATTTAATGCGCCGTTTTGGGGGCCAAAATGTGGCCAATTTAATGGAACGCTTTGGGGTGGAAGATGATGTTCCCATTGAAGCCGGCATTGTCAGCAAATCTATTGAAAACTCGCAAACCAAGGTTGAAGGGCACAACTTTGATATTCGCAAGCACGTGCTTAAATACGATGATGTCATCAACCAGCAGCGCGAAGTGATGTACGCCGAACGACGCCGAATTTTGGGCAGCACCAGCATGAAAGAAAGCATTCAAAACCTGGTTGCCGAGCGCCTCAGCGGGCTGGTAACCGCTTTTACCGCCAGCAATTACCCGGAAGAGTGGGATTTACCCGCCCTGCACAGCGAAGCAAGAACCATTATGCCGCTGCCGCCCACCCTTACCTCAAGCTCGTGGGAAGATCTGTCGCCGGATGAAATTGAAACGCAGCTACTGGAACTGGCCGAGCAAAATTACGAAGCCATGGAGCAAGAAGTTGGCACAGAGCAATTACGCGATCTGGAAAAACGGCTGATGCTTAGGGTCGTAGATACCCTTTGGGTACGTCACCTGACGGCGCTGGATGCTTTAAAAGAAGGTATTGGGTTGCGGGCTATTGGGCAACAGGACCCGTTGGTGGCTTACAAAAAAGAGGGGTTTGAAATGTTTGGCCAGCTCAGAGAGGCCATAAAATCAGATGTGGTGCGCAATATTTATCACGCCCCCGTGGTAAAACGAGACGCCCCCCGTCCCAAAAATATCCAGGCCATTCACCCCAGCGCGTCCACGGCCAGTCGTCAGGCAGAAACGCCGGGGGCAACCAAACAAGCGCCGGTTCCCATCCGGGTAAACAAAACACCGGGGCGAAATGATATGTGCTGGTGCGGCAGCGGTAAAAAGTATAAGCACTGCCATATGAAATCAGACCTGATGGGAGGCAATGGCGGCGATGGTAAAGCAGTTCCGGCCAAAGCCGGGCAAACCTCATCTGCCGGAAAAAGCGGAAAGAAAAAAAATCGCTCCCGGTCACGGCGGCGATAATAACAAACAGAGGAATCCCAAAAAGTTTGCAAGGCTCTTTGGGATTCCTCTGTTTTAGTTACCTTAATCCTGTTGCAAATTCCTGACAATAATGATAAGATAATTTCATCAACAATGCCTCTCGACCAGCAATAATCAAAAAAAAAGGTAACTACTTAGGCACACATCCTTGTAACCGCTATAGCAACGCCCTTTTGCCGT
>CAYWSS010000624.1:0-3811 GCA_964460505.1 uncultured Caldilineaceae bacterium
GGCAAAAGGACGCTACGATAGCGGCTACAAAGGTGTGTGCCTAAGTAGTTACAATGAATTATGAATTATGAGTAATTCTCGCCGCAAAGCGTAACGCAAATGTTGCAGGGTAATACTATAATATCAGGATTAGTACGCAAACAGGCAACGCTCATGTTCAGAGAAAACCCGCATGCGAGCCTTTCCTTTCCAATCGGCCACTATTCTTCGGGGATGGGGGTAAATGTGGGCACCGGCGTGGGCGGCGAACTGGCGCTGGGGCAAATTCGCAGGCCGTACCAGGCCGGGTTGGCGCCGGTACTGTCCCGCTCTAACGCGGCCAGCAGCCACGGAACCGCCTGCTCGCACATGGGCGGGTCTATGTAGGCGTAGGCCAACCCCAGAGTGTAGTAATATTCAATCGGGGCTTCCAGTTTCTCTTCAAACTGAATATTGACCTGAATTTGATTGTTTCCGTCCGGCTGCACATAACCGATACTGTCTTCTCTATTGGGCCAGAATTTTATCTTTAACTCGTAGGGTGTGGTTTCGGGGCGGGGCACGTTTTCCAGATCAAGAAAGAGATTCCCACTGGATAAATTAAGCGTGGCTGTGCCGCTGGTCTGGCTAAACGTCTCCGTAAAACTTACAATTTCCGCAGACACCGGCAGCGTGACGGGATTTTGAATCGATTCCACGATTGAATCGGCGCAGGTAAGTTCTTCCGAAGCAAAATCGAGCGTTGTTTCCTTATAAATAACCGGTTGAATATTGGCCACGTAAAAAAGTTCCGTGGAGTTTTTGGGGACGGTAAAGCGACCTCGCAACAAAGGAATGGTTTCAGGCCCGGTCACGGTCTGGACTTCGGCGTGAATTTCAACTTCGCGAGCGCGGCGCACAAACTTGCTTTCGGCCAGTTCAATAGCTTTGGGCAAAATCTCGATGGCTTTTTCGAAATTCTGGCGGGTGTAATAAACCAACCCAAGATGCCCCCAGGCTTTATCGTAGGCAGGGTCAACGCCAAGCCCCTGCTCCAGAGCGTCGATAGCCCGTGAGTATTCGCCGTTAGTGTGGTACGTCCAACCCAACCGGTCAAAGGCTTCGGGGTCAGAGGGGTTAAGCCGGATAGCCTGTTTAAAGCGCTCAACCGCCTTCTCTGTGTTGCCCAGCCAGTAGTAGGGCCGGCCGGCAGCCACGTACAGTGGAGCCAGGTTTGGAGATAATTTAATGGCGTTTTCGTAAAAATCTATTGCCTCGGCGTAACGCCCCTGAACTTCCAGAGCATAACCCATATTGTGATGGGCGTCCATACTCTGAAAGTTGGCGTCGATGGCATCCTGAGCGGAGGCGCGGGCAGAAAACCACTCGCCCCGGTCGGCAAAAATCTCCGATAAAAAGGCGTGCGCTTCGGCGTAGGTTGGGTCCAGTTCTATGGCACATTCGCAAGCGTCGATGGCCTCACTGTACTGAGCTTCCCAATCCAGGGCGCGGCAGTAGTAGGCCAGATTTTCGGAGCTGGTGGGGTTTAGCAGCACAGCCTGCGCCGCCCGGTCTACCGCTTTGGCGGTATCGCCGGTGTAAACCAGCAGCCGCGATTGCCGAATGTAGGGCACATCGTCGCCGGGGTCAATTTCAATCGCCTGCTCGTAAGAAGCAATGGCCTGCGGCAGTTTGCCCTGCGCAAAATAGTCGTCGCCATCGGCCACGTAAAGCACCGCCGGGCGGGTAGGCGTGGCGGTAGGGCCAAACTGTTCGGCCAGCGTGGGCACTTTTACTTCAAAATAGCCGGCGTAAATTCCCATCAGCATTAGCAACACTAATGTCCCTGCAATAAACAGAACAAAGAGTACCGCCGTGAGCGCCGGATGTCGCTTTTTTTCTTTTGGTCGATAATACATAGGTCAGGAAGCAAGGAGCAAGTTGCAAGTAACAGGTGGCAGGTGGCAAACCAGCTCGCGTTAATAGTAAAGAATCCTTTGTTAATTATTCATTATTCATTGTTGCAACGGCTGCTTCACTTAAAATTTCGCGGGCGCTTTGGCGGGTGCTTTCGCTGAGCGCGCCCAGCATTTGGGCCAACTCTTCAACCTGCTGTTCACCGGATAATTGATGCACCCCGGTTTGAGTCCGGTCGTTGGCAACTTGCTTGGCCACGTGAAAATGCACTTCGGCATAGCCGGCAATCTGGGGCAAGTGGGTAACACACAACACCTGATGATTACCCTGATGCGCCAATCGCCACAATTTTTCACCCACTGTCCCGCCAATTCTGCCCCCAATGCCCTGGTCGATTTCATCAAAAATGAGGGTGGGGGTTTCATCGGCAGTGGCCAGTACATTTTTAAGGGCCAGCATAATCCGGCTGGTTTCGCCGCCGGACGCCACCTTAATTAGCGGTTTGGGCATCTCGCCCGGATTGGGCGCAATTAAAAATTCCACCCGGTCAATGCCGGTTTCATCGCAGGCCAGGGTGTTTGGTTCAGCTTCTCCGGTGTCAACGTACACCCCGTCCGGCGATTTTGTCCAGTGGATGTCTACCTCAAAGCGGGCCAGAGCCATACCCAGGTCGGCCAGTTGGGCCACAACACCTTCGGACAAAGTTTTAGCGGCTTGTTTGCGAGCCTTTGACAAGGCCAGGGCCAACGCGCCAATCTGGTGACGCAGCAATTTTTCTTCTTCCTGCAAGCTCTCAATTCGATCTTCGCTGTGGCTGATGTGGGTTAACTCTTCCTGCGCCCGCTGCCCAAACTTGAGAACTTCCGGAATTGTATTGCCGTATTTGCGTTTGAGACTAAAAATCAGGGACAGCCGCTCTTCAATCTCTCGCAATCGATTGGGATTAAAATCTATATTCTCGCTGTAATCCCGCACAAAACCGGCCAAATCTTCAATTTGGTAGGTGATGTTTTCAACCATTTGGCGCTGCTCAGTCCAGGTTTCCTCCAAACGAGCCAGATTGTTAACCGTTCGGGACACCTGCCCCAGCAAATCGGCCACCGATTGCTGCTCGGTGTCTTCACTCTCTACCAGAATATGGTACAGCTCGTTGGTCATTTGGCTAAGTTGCTCGGCGTTGGCCAGCCGGTTGCGCTCTACGTTCAGTTCGTCCTCTTCGCCGGGGCGCAGGTTGGCAGCCTCAATTTCTTCAACCTGAAAGGAGAGTTGGTCCAGGCGGCGGGCCAGATACTGTTCGTCGCGCCGCAGGTTAACCAACTTCTGATGCACCTCGCGCAGTTTTTTTATCTGAGTTGCCAGCGCTTTACGCTGCCCCTCAAGATTGGCAAACCGGTCTAAAAACCGTTGGTGCTGTTTTACCCGCATCAGGCTGAGATGCTCGTTTTGACCGTGAATATCTACCAGCGGCCGGGCCACCTCTTCCAAAATGCTTAATTTAACCGTACTGCCGTTTACCCGGCAAAAACTGCGTCCGGTATCACGAATTTCGCGTCCCAAAATCAACACGTCCGGTTCATCGCCTTCAAGTCCTTCCCGTTCCAGCACGGGGTCTATCAGGGGCTGCACCTCTGCCGGCAGACGGAAAACACCTTCTACTCTGGCCCGTTTACAACCGGTACGAATAAAGCTTATGTCAGAGCGGCCGCCCAGCAGCAAGGTCACCGCATCAATGATAATTGATTTTCCGGCTCCGGTTTCGCCGGTCAGGACATTAAGCCCCGCCGAAAACTTCAGGGTGAGTTGGTCAATAATTGCAAAGTCTGTAATGTTCAACTCGATGAGCATAAATTTTCTCCTGCATTGGGAAACCTAGAAGTAAGAAGTGAGGAGTAGGGAAAAGCTTACCCCTTACTTCTTACTCCATTAGTATTGAGCC
>CAYWSS010000625.1:0-3806 GCA_964460505.1 uncultured Caldilineaceae bacterium
TGCCCCCGGCAAGTGGAATTTTGGAGCGCCACTTCCTTTTCACCCGAGCCAGCCATTCACCCGGCTCACCGGCCAGGTTGATAACCACTGTGTTGCGAAACTGAATTTGCTCCGGCGAAAATTGCCACCCCCGCCGGTCGAGCAATGCCAGCACGGATTGGCCCACGGCTTCGGGTGGATTGTCGCCCGGTTCACCAAATTGACGCACCACATCGGGGTCAATTTTGATGAACAGCGCCTGCGACTGACGGGCGTGGTTTTCCAAATCGGCAAAAACCTGCTCTGCCAGCCCGTTGTTGCTGTAATCCAGAACCGGGCCTTTGGACACGTAGAGAAATTGCCACGGCGTGCGGGGGATGCGCCGGGCCAGCACCTGGGCCGCCGCAATTGGGGTTTCATTGTTCAGCCACAATAATCGCCCGGCACGCCAGCCCCAGCGCCTTTTAAATTCGCCCCACTGCCAGCTTTGCAGGGCGTGGGCGCAGGGCAACCCGGCCAGGGCCTGATTCCATTTATCCGGCTTGGAAATGATTATCGGAAAACTCATTGTTTGCCCAGCGCCTGCAAAATGCCACCTCGTCCAATCAGGCCAACCAGTTGTTGTTGGTCGTCAATCACCGGCAGGCGTTTAATTTGGTGCGTTAAGAGCAGTTGCAAGGCATCGACCAGCGATGTGTTGGGGGTAACGGTGACAACCGGGGTGGTCATCACCTGCGCGGCGGTGCGCTCGCTCAGGTGGTAATTTTCAGTTTCGCCTACCGGCAAGCGGTGGGTGAGTGAGTGAATAAGCCCGGAACGCTCGGTAGGGGTGGCCCGGTTGATTAAATCGCCATCGGTGATAATGCCCACAGCATGCCTGTGATCGTTTATCACAACCACTCGCCGCTGAAAGCCGCTAACCAGGCGGGTCACAATTTTATCCAGCGGCGCATCAACATGCACGGCAGAGACATTGGTTATCATAATTTCCTGCACCTGCCCGCGCCGGCCTGCTGTTTCCGCAGTCTGGCGGGGTATTTCGGTGGTGAGCGGCTGCGAAAATGCCCGGAGCACGTCAATCCGGCTGACCATGCCGATGAGTTTACCGCGTTCATCAACCACCGGCAAGCGCTTGATGTTGTGCTCAAGCATCAGCTCGACAACTTTGGGCAGCGTGGTGCCGGTAAGCACGGTAACGGGGTTGGGAGTCATCACATCCTGCACAGTTTGCTCAAGGTCGCGCAAGCGCTGCAGCTCGGCATCCATTTCAGATTGAGACAATTGACGTTGGGCGCTGGTGGCCATCATTTTTACTTTTTTCAGCAAGTCGCCATCGGTCAGGATGCCCACAAGGTATCCTTCAGCGTCGATCACCGGCAATGTTTTGAGCACTTTGTCCAGCAGCAGTGCCACGGCTGCGGCCAAAGGGGTGTCTGTAGTAACCGTGTGCAGCGTGGTACTCATAATATCCTGCACCGGCACAAAGGCAGAAAGATGGAGCAGGTCGCGGTGGCTGTAAAACAGCACATCCACATTTTGGGCGGTAATCAGCCCTTCTTTGACCATTTTACGCAGTTTGGGTAAAACACGTTCGATGCGGGCCGGGTTATCTACCCACTGGATCATCAGCGGCAGGTCGGCGGAGAGGGCCACCAGGCCGGCCGTTTTTATGTGGCTGTGTGCCCCAAATCCGGCCAGGGCCCGCGATACGGTAGCCCCGGCGCAGCCTTCGGCTTTGAGCATTTCCAAGATAGCCATGTGAAGCGGCTTACGGCCCCATTTGTCGCTTTCGCCAATGAATACGGTCACTTGTTTGGCCTGACCAATAACATCCATAATTACACTCCCGTTCCCTGAATCATCCGGGCCAGAATAATACCCAGAAATACAAAGGTGATGCCAATAACCGTATCAGCTAAAAAGTTTGCGCCGGCGGCCAGCCAGCGACCTTGCTCTACCAGGAAAAAGGTTTCGTAGGCAAACGAGGAAAAGGTGGTAAAGCCCCCCAGAAATCCCACGGCCACAAACAGCCGCACTTCTGTTGATATGTTCAGTCTGCCGGTGGCCAGGGTCAGAAAAAAGGCAATCAAAAAGCAGCCCAGCACATTGACAATCAGCGTGCCGTAAGGAAATGCGCTTCCCCAACGGCCGGCGGCCCACTGTGTAACAAGGTATCGGGCGTTTGCTCCCAGAAAACCGCCGAGTCCTATCCATAAAAACTGCATATGGTATGCTCCTCTGTAAATACCCCTCACCCCAACCCCTCTCCCAAATTGGGAGAGGGGTTGGGGTAAAGATTTTTATTCTCGCCAAAGGTGCCGAAGGCACAGGTACTGTCCAACTCTTAGAAAACATTTAAGCCGATTTCTTGCTGGCCCAGCACCTGTAACAGCGCCCCTCGACCAACCAATCCAACCAATTTTCCTTTTTCATTGACAACCGGCAAACGCTTAACATTGTGAGACAAAAGCAATTGTAAGGCTGCGGATAAAGGCGTATCGGGCGTTGCCGTAATTACATTTTTTGTCATCACATCGGCGGCAATGTGTTTACCCAGATAAAACTTGTCGCCCTTGTTCATTGGCAAGGGGGTGCCCGGCCGGTGCATTTTTTCGGTTTGCTCTGTAATTGCATGTTTTATCAAATTTCCGTCGGTAATAATGCCTACTACGCGCCGTTTTTCATCAACGACAATTACCCGCCGGCGGGCATTGCTCACGACCAAACCAACAACCTCGTCCAGCGAAGTTTCGGGCGATACGGCTGGCACATTTTTAGCCATAATGCCGCCCACATGCACATGGTGGCCGGGCGGCGGATTTTCTCTGGGGAGTTCAACAACCGGGGGCTGAGAAATTGCCCGAAGCACATCTACCCGGCTGATTATGCCTATCAGTCTGTTTCTTGAGTTAACAACCGGCAGCCGTTTTACATCCCTTTCAATCATGCGGTTAACAGCGTCAATAATGGTAGCACGCTTGGAGATAGTTACGGGGTTGGAGGTCATAGCTTTGGCCACGGTCTGATCAATTCTACGCAGGCTTTGTAGCTCTGCGGCCATTTCTGCGCGAGTCAGTGACCGCCCGGTACTGTCGGCCAGCAATTGAACTTTATCCAGCAAATTCCCTTCGGTTACAATGCCGGCCACCCGTTTATCTTCATCAACGACCAATAAGGCCCGATAAACATTATCCAGCAGCAGCTCACTGACTTCCAGCAGGGGGGAATTCTCGCGCACGGCCTGGATATCACGTCTCATAATTTCATTTACAGGGGTTGTGGAGGGCAGTGTTCCCAATTGGCGTTGGCTGTAAAAAGCTACTTTTACCTTGTCAACGATAATTAATCCGTCGGTGACCATGTCTTGCAGTTTGGGCAAAACCCGCTTCACACGAACGGGGCTATCAATCCACTCGATAATTACCGGCAAATCTGTAGATTGGGCATAATCCAGGCTGGTAGCGTGAATGTTTTTTTGCGAACCGAATCCGGCCAGGGCCCGGGTTACCGTTGCCCCCGCGCAATCATGCTTTTTGAGTGTTTCCAATATGGCCATATAAAGCGGCTTGTTACCCCACATGTCGTTTTCATCAACATAAATGGTTACTCTGCGAGACTGTCCTCGGACCTTCATTCCTCTTTCTCCTGAAAATAAAGTTACACTGAGTTACACAGAGCCATCACAGACGCGGAGCGCACGGAAAAAATATGGCTCTACAGGATTTCGCAAGATCAAAGTAAAGAATTTGCCACGGATTGCACGAATTAACATGAAAAATAAAAAATTAATGTAATTCGTGGCAGATAATGCGCTTTTTATAGAGCGA
>CAYWSS010000626.1:0-3795 GCA_964460505.1 uncultured Caldilineaceae bacterium
ACCAGAAAATGACTCATTGACAGACTATTTTTGCATTGCATCCATTTTGCAAAATAGCAAGTTTATTTCCCTATTGAGGTTCAGAAATAGCGTTTCCGGGAAACAATACATGATCTCATCAAAGGTTACCATCAAACTGTATCCGGCAGAAGGCAAACAGTGGGCCATTGTCAAGCTGGATGGCGCCGATGACCCTTACCTGATTTTAGCAGAAGCGGTAAAAGCTCTGGGCATGGAAATTTCCCGGTTGTATCTTGAAGGGGCGGCAAACAGCATCCCCTTGCCTTTGGGGGACCTTGAGAGTATCGGCCCGGTAGAAGTAGAAGGATTGACGCCGGTCGCAGTTAGTGATTTGCTTGACAATTCTGATACCGGCTTTGAGCCTGCTCCCGTTAAATCCCCCGCCGAAAATATGCCTGTTGAAGCCAGCCCCGATGTCAGACAAATTCATTATGAGCAGGCCAAAAACTGGAAATCTGCGGGTGAAAAAGCGTTACTGCAGGAATTAGACCTGTCCGGGCAGGATTTGAGCGGGGTCGACCTGTCGGGGGCGGATTTAAGCGGCTCTAATCTGGAAGGGGCAAATTTAGATGGAGCCAATCTGGAAGGGGCCAACTTGAGCGAAACAATCCTGAGCGTAGCCAGCATGACAGAGGTCAACCTGAAAAATGCCATTCTTTTTAAGGCCATAATGGTAGAAACCGGGCTGTATCAAGCTGACCTTGAGGCCGCCAATTTGCAATTGGCAAACTTAACTGAAGCTGGATTAAGCCACTCTAATTTTAACCGGGCCAACCTGGCCGGCGCCATTCTCAACCAGGCCAACCTGACCGGCGTTAACCTGTGCGGCGCATCTCTGATTGAAACAAATCTGGGTGAAGCCAATCTGTCGGAAGCCGATTTGGCCCAGTCCGATTTGGCCCGGGCCTTTTTGTACGAAGCCATCCTGCTGCGGTCTGACCTGTCCGGCGCCAGTCTGGAGCATGCCAATTTAAGCCGGGCCCACTTAACCCACGCCAACCTGTCCCGGGCCAATCTGTCCTACACTGATTTGAGCATGGCCGATTTAACCGGGGCCAACCTGGCGGATGCAATTCTCCACGACACTGACTTTGACGGTGCAATTCTTCCGGAGCCAGTATAATATAACGTGCAGCAACAACCTGTTTTAGAAAATTCCAGTATAAAAAATCAAACAACCACGCCTGTTTTTTGGGTCAGGGATATCCCGGTTTACGGCGATGTGATTTTATCGCCTATGGCCGGCTTTTCTGACAAGCCGTACCGCCTTATCTGCCGGGAATACGGCTCGGCCATGAGCTACTCGGAATTTGTTTCGGTAGAGGGTATTTTGTATGGCAACGCCCGCACCCAACAAATGCTCAAATTCGATCCCTCCGAAAGCCCGATGGTGTTCCAGATGTTTGGCAAGGACGAAGCCAAAATTGAAACAGCCGCCCGCAAAATTGAGGAACTTGGCCCCGATATTGTCGATTTAAATATGGGCTGCTCGGTCAGAAAAGTGTCCGGGCGAGGCTCCGGGGCGGCGTTGTTAAAAGATCCGGCCAGGATTGGTCGCATTTTCCGGCGGCTAACCCGGGCGCTGACCGTGCCGGTTACCGGTAAAATTCGATTGGGCTGGGATCAAGACTCGCTCAATTATCTGGAAGTGGCCAAAGTGTTAGAGGATAACGGGGCTTCATTAATTGCCGTGCATGGTCGCACCCGGGCACAGGCCTACAAAGGTGCAGCTAACTGGGATGCCATTGCCGAAATCAAGCAAGCGGTCAACCTCCCCGTGGTGGGCAACGGCGATATCAAATGCGCCGCCGACATCGAGCGGATGAAGCAACACACCGGCTGCGACGCGGTGATGATTGCCCGGGCTGCCCTCGGCAACCCCTGGATTTTTCAGCGGCGGGATATTGAGGAAATCACGCTGGCCGAAAAGGCGCAGCTCATCTACCGCCACCTGGATTTAATGACCGATTTTTACGGCGAAGAACGCGGCCTGATGATTTTTCGCAAGCACGTGTTAAAATATGTGCGCGGTCTGAGAAACATCGCCCAGATAAAAGTAAAACTGGTAACATGCACCCGCCCGGAAGAATTTATTGAACTGATGCACACCTACGAGACTGAAGCTGCGGGGTTTGAGAAAGATGTATCTCCCGTTCAGCAGCTAAGGTGACTGTCACTTACGGAAATTAATCAGGCTGAAATTTTCAGTTATCCTGCTCTTTTTCAGTGAAAGTGACAGTTACCTGAATAGATGCCAGATGAAGAAAAAATTTGTGGGGGAAAAATTGGTTTGGCAGGAATAAAAATATGATAAACCAGACTGATGTTGATATTCAACCCCGGCCGTTCGACGAAATCCCGACTGAGCCCAAAATCAGAGAGAGGATGGAGCAGGAAGGGCTACAACCCTACCTCTGGTCAAACGGCCCCGGCGATGTGTACGCCGCGCACACCCACACCTGCCACAAGGTGATTTACGTGATGTACGGCTCAATAACCTTTGGTTTGCCAACCGACGGCCAAAAGACAACCCTTGAAGCCGGGGACCGGATAGATTTACCGGCCAAAACTGTTCACGATGCGGTGGTCGGGCCGGCAGGTGTGGTCTGTTTGGAAGGGCATCGATAATCAGTGTAAACGGCGTGAGGAAACACCCCATCTTCGTGCAAAGATCTGACGGATTTTAAAAACCCGTCAGGTCTGTTTTTTCTCACCAAATATCCCCGCTTTTGCCAATAAAAATAGCGCCTCCAAATTTAGGCGCTCTACCCAACCTGCCGGCTTGGTCCGTTGGTTTAGCCAATTTCCTTACTCAATTGGCAAAGTACGTGCCCGTATGGCTTGTTCATTAATACTAACAAGCGCACCGGCTATTAAATCCGCTTCAAAACGTGCCGGGGTTTCTGTCAAATAATGATTAACCTGAGCTTGTTTCATATCGTCTAGCCGAAATGTAATTACGCTGGGCAACCGGCTTTGACTCAGCGCAATTAAACGTCCAAAATCCAGATCGTGCGTGAGGATGATTCGTTCTTCTTGCCGCGCCTTTTCAATAATCTCATCATCAGGCAGGCTTTGCAGACCCTGATCACGCAGATAAACTGCATTGTGCCCGTGCGACTTTAAAAAGTTGGCTGTGCTTTGGGCCAACCCCATATCCAGCAGAAATTTCACGCAGCTATCCTACCCGGAATATGAACAATATCATCGGCGGCCCAGGCGGCATAACGGAGCGCTTGCCGAATATCCTCAGTTTCCAGATCAGGATACTCTTTGATAATCTCTTCAAAGCTTATGCCGTTGGCAACAAGGTTAACAACCAACGACACAGAGATACGCATTCCCCGAATGCAGGCTTTACCACCCATTATATTTGGCAATGACGTAATCCGTTCAAATCCAAACATGGCGCTTAACCTTTCAATGACTGTCTATTTTTAACGATACCATAGCGAACTTCAAAATCAAAACCGGGGTTCTTCCTCTACTTCACCTGTCTGTTTGTTGACCCCGGATGAGCCGGATACTGCACGAAATGTTTCCTTAGCCGTTACGAGGCCGAACCAACCATTCCAGTACAGCGACCCTGACAAAAAATACGGTTACGCTAATCAACACCACCCCCAATCGGGGAAGAAAATTATCAATTGAAGCGGAGCATAATTAGAGGAATACCTAACCCAAGTATTACTGTAAGTAACTTCCATTTATTATCTTTGCTTTTTCGTCCGTGACGTACCGAATTTATGTACTCGTCACGTGCCAACCATTTTA
>CAYWSS010000627.1:0-3788 GCA_964460505.1 uncultured Caldilineaceae bacterium
TGTAGCCATAGTGAGGTGAGTGAGTATGTGTTCCAAAAAACACGTGATGCGTCGCTAATCTCTCGGCATACAAACTCCGGTTTCTTCAGATAAATCTACCTGCCCCGCCGAAACGGTGAGCCGGGTGTCGTCCAGTAAATTAGTATAACTGCCGGCCGGTAACTCCACCGGGGTTGCGCTCTTTTCTCCACGAACATTGAAAATCCCGTGCAATGTTTCCCCATCAAGCTGCCATCGCGCCTGCAAATGGGAGTCTCGGGAGACAATCTCAAACTGGCCGCCGGTAATCGGGTCTTTCTTCAGCGCAGCCAGGCGCGCGAAAAAATTGCTCAGCGCGGGCGTGTCGTCCGGCCAGATGATCGGATCGGGATCAAACAGGGAGGGAAGGTGATGGGCCGCAGCCTCCTGTCCCGCGTAAATCAGAAAAGCGCCGGGACAAAACGCAGAGAAAGCAGTCCAGCATTTCATCCGGGCTTCGTTCGGCACCAGCCCGGCAATTCTGGGCTGGTCGTGATTTTCAACAAAACGAAGTTTAATGAAATTTTCGGGATAAATTCCCTCCTGCATCTCCAGCATTTTTGCATACTCTGCCAGTGACAACTCCCCCTTAACACAGGCTTGCCATTCATCGTGGATGTCGTAATCGTAGGTTATATCAAAGGCTTGATACAGCTCGCTGTCGGAGTGGGCCAGGTACCCCTGGCGACGCATAAAGCGCACAAAACGTAAATGCACCGACTCGGCCAGCCAGATGAAGTTAGAATTTATATGGGCGACCGCCTGCCGCGCCTGCATCCAAAATTCTATGGGCACCAACGAGGCCACATCGCACCGGAACCCATCCACGCCCATGTTAACCCATTTTAGCATTGAGTTTATCTGGTATTCAGCCAGGGCCGGCTCCCGGTAGACCAAATCAACCACGTCAGACCATTCGGCAAAGCGAGGGGCAGGCTCACCGGCTGCATCCCGGTAGAACCAGTCCGGGCGCTGTTGCGCCAAAACCGAATCGGGCGAGGTGTGGTTGTAAACTACGTCAATCATCACCTTTAAATCCAGTTCGTGCGCCGCGTCGATGAGCTGTTTAAAGCCGGCTTCAGTGCCGTAATTTGGATTGATAGCCCGGTAATCGGCATTGGCATACGGCGAGCCGCGCAATCCCTTTCGCTTCACCTCACCCAACGGATGAATGGGCATCAACCAGACCACATCAACGCCCAACGCTTTAATGCGCGGCAGGTCAGCAGTGACATCGGCAAAGGTGCCACTCTTTCCGTGGTTGCGGACGAATACCTCGTAGATAACAAGATTTTTATTGGAAACGTGAGTATCAATAGCCATAAATTAATCCTTGAGTTTAGTCTGGGGTAAAACAGGATTTAGGGATTAGAATTCAGGAGTTGGGGTAATTTTTCCTGAATCCTGAATCCTAAATCCTGGCCCCTGGCAACTCCTTTATTCTTTCTGATTTTATGATATAATCTGACCACTGCCTACGCAAATTGCCCTGTTATCGTTTAAGGGCAATACGCAATTCCGCAAAACCCGGCAGGTTACAAGTGACCGGCACTTAGAATTTTGGATTTTGTTAAAAAGCGCCCGGTAGTGAAGCTTACAATTAGACCTTTTTCCCTGATAAAATGAGGAGCAACATTATGGGTACAGAAAATCTGGCTGGTGAGACATTAGGACAGTACCGCATTATAGAGCAGATAGGCGCCGGCGGAATGGCTACTGTTTTTAAGGCTTTTCAGCCCGGCCTTAACCGGGATGTGGCCTTAAAGGTGTTACCCCCGCACTTTGCCTCGAAACCGGGCTTTACCGAAAGATTTATGCGCGAGGCCCAGGCCATTGGCAATCTGCATCACCCCAATATTTTGCCGGTGTACGATTCTGGCCAGGACAAAGGGTACAGTTATATTGCCATGCGCTATATTTCTAATGCAACAACTCTGGTTGAAGAGATGAAAACAATGCTTAGTTCAGAGCGGGTTATTGAGGTAATCAGCCAGATTGGGGATGCTTTGGACCATGCCCACAAAGCGGGTATTATTCATCGTGATGTTAAACCCAGCAATGTGCTGATGGATGGAAAGTGGGCCTTGCTTAGCGATTTTGGCCTGGCCAAAATGGTCGAGACATCCTCGGATTTAACCGGTACCGGGGTAGGAATAGGCACCCCGGCCTACATGTCGCCGGAACAAGGCATGGGGCGGGAGGTAGATCACCGCACCGATATTTACGCCCTTGGCATTATCTTGTACGAGATGCTGACCGGCCAGGTGCCGCATCGGGCCGAAACCCCGATGGCCACCGTGCTAAGGCGGGTTAACGAACCTCTGCCAATGCCCCGCAGCCTAAACCCCAACATTCCGGAAGCTGTAGAGCGGGTGTTGCTAAAAGTCCTGGCCCCCAAACCCGACGATCGCTACAATAGCGCCGGGGAGATGGCGCAAGCCCTGAAAGATGGATTTGGGCCGGCCCCGGCTAATGTGGGGATAAACACCGTGCCCTCTGGTGTGATTGCGCAAAAAACCGCCGCTCCGCCGGACGGCTCTACGCAGGCCCCGGCAGAACCGGCCCCAACCACCCCGCCTGTTGCCCCCGGAAAAAAGGGGAGTACCGGCCTGGCTATTGCCGCCTTTCTCGTTGTTGGACTGTTGTTAATTTTAATTCTGGGTGGCATAGGTGTGCTTGTTTTCAGACAATCAAAAAACAACGAACCGGCCATTGTTAAGGTAGAGGTGACCGTTCCCCCGGAAGATACGCCAACAACGGCGCCCACACCCACGCCAGAACCCACCCAAAAACTGGCGGATACCATTGAGCAGCCCGCCACCAATACCCCCGAACCTGAAGCTACCGCTACCGAAGAACTGGTTGAACCCACGGCAACCCCGCTTCCGCCCACAGTGCCGCCGGCCCTGGCCGCCCCCAAAGTTCCGGCAGAAATGACCGGGCAGGAAGTGTATGAGTTGTCTCTGGCTGAAGCGGTCAAATGGCGACCCGATGCGGTTTTAAGCGAGATCAGCACCACCGGGCTAGGCCCTCTGGATGCCGAGGGAAAATCGACAAGTTGGGCCCTTAAATACTGGTCGCCATCAAGCAAAGGCACCAATGCGTTTTTTATTATGGACGGTGCCTTAACCAGCACCCCCAACGACTTGCCCGTTCCCCAGGCAGTGGTGGCAAATGATATTATTTTAGATACCAAACGGCTTTACGACATTGGCAACGAGGCCGGAGCCACCACCTATACCGTGCAAGGCTATCGCCCTATGGCGGCTCTTACGCCCTACCCCCTGGATGAAGACAAGCTAACC
Source organism: uncultured Caldilineaceae bacterium (assembly GCA_964460505.1). Taxonomy (GTDB): domain Bacteria; phylum Chloroflexota; class Anaerolineae; order 4572-78; family J111; genus J095. The sequence continues at coordinate 3,324 of CAYWSS010000627.1, forward strand.
TGGTATCTTAACTATGCCGGGGGAGATTATCGGGTGGTTTTTACGGTTATCATAGATGCGACCACTGGTGACGTTATGCAAGCGTTGGATTTGGAATAGTGCGATAACCTGCAGGTGCGGCCCTGAACCGGTTTCCCTCTCATTTCTGCCTAAATTCTAAGTCAACTTTGTTTTGACGGGTAGTTAAGCTCCTTGTGGGCGTTGTTACAGCAGTAAAAAGGGCACAAGGCCCAATGCTACACCCGTCAATTAGAACTTGACAGAACTAAGCCGGGCTTTTGGCGAAAACGCTGTTGAAATTCAATTGGCGCTTCTTATAATATTACCCTGCAACATTTGCGCCATGCTTTGCGGCGAGAATTACTCATTACTCATTGTTCATTTGCGGCTTGCCGCTTTATGAATCAACTTTTTCACTACCGGACACTTTTTCAGGAACGCTTTTTTATGTCGCTTGTCGCGGTT
>CAYWSS010000628.1:0-3778 GCA_964460505.1 uncultured Caldilineaceae bacterium
GCAAAAGGACGCTACTATAGCGGCTACAAAGGTGTGTGCCTAAGTAGTTACAATCCGCGTTCCCTTGTATCCGTGAGTCATACCCAAAGATTTTTGCAGGTAACGCAATTCTTGTGGGATAATACTATAGCGTGGCAAGCCGCAAATGAACAATGAGTAATTCTCGTCGCAAAGCGTAACGCAAAGGTTGCAAGGTAATACTATAAAACGGATGACAAGTATGACCGAGAAAACAGTACAACACATTAAAACAACACGGCTAAACGCGCTGGATGTCCTCAGCCAATGCGCCACAGAGCATGGATTTAGAGCCTCGGCGCTGGATGCCGGATACCCGCAAATTTGGGCCCGCGACAGCATAATCACCTTTCTGGGGGCAGCCACTACCGGTGATGCAGCGTTGTTGGCAGCCGGACGCGCCTCGTTGGAACTGATGAGCCGCTATCAATCGCGGCGCGGTTTGGTCCAGTTAAACGTTAACCCCGACACCGGCTACATAAGCACCGAAAACGCCGGGGCGGTAGATGCAAACCTGTGGTACATTTTGGGGCACTATCTGCATTTTCAACTGACCAATGATCTGGATTTTCTCATTCAATATTGGCCGCAAATCAACCAGGCGCTAATCTGGCTGGAGTATCAGGACATGAATGAGTGTGGCTTGCTGGAAATACCGGAAGCCGGCGACTGGATGGACCTGATTGCGGTGAGATACAACATCTTGTACGACAATGCACTCTATTACGCCACCACCCTGGCCCATCAGGAATTAGCCAAACAGCTTCCCCCGGAAACGCCCTGCCACCGGCCGGATGTGGATGCCGCCGGGATTCACGAGCGCATCAACCTGCTGATGTGGATTGACCGTTGTTGGGTGGCCAACCATTTTGCCGAGCATCTGGACAAATTAAAAGAAATTCGCCTGGAATGGTTTATGCTGTATCACAACATTGGTACCATCTCCAGCAGGCCGTTTTATTTGCCCTGGGTGGCCTTTAGAGAATATGGCGATTGGTGCGACAGTCTGGGCAATCTACTGGCTATTCTGACCGGTGTGGCAGATGGGCATCGCACCGAGCATATTTTACGGTACATGCATCAGGTGGGCATGGCCGAACCTTACCCCACCAAAGCCATCAACCCGCCCATTTACCCCAATCAAAGCGACTGGCGCGAATATTACCGCAGCCGAAACTTAAACCAACCCCACCAATACCACAATGGCGGAATCTGGCCGATGATTGGCGGGTTTCATGTAGCGGCTCTGGTAAGGCACCATTGGGCTGAAGAAGCCGAGCGGCTCCTGATTTCCCTGAGCAGAGCAAATCAGCAGGGAACCGCCGGGGCCAGAGGTTTTAACGAGTGGCTGCATGGCAAAACCGGACACCCCATGGGTTTCGATCAGCAGGCCTGGTCGGCGGCCATGTTTCTGTATGCCGACCATGCGGTGCACACCCAAAAACTACCGCTGTTTGATGATTTACTGGCCGCAAAACCCTGTACTGCTGTAAAAGCAGAGGTCAACGACCTTTTCATCCACGCGGGAGGCGGGCCGCCTCAAAATTAGGGGGTACGCTGCCAGAATCGTTCTCCACCCACAGCTTGAGCGTATCCAAAAACCTGGCGCTCCAAATCAGCCTTGTTTTGAAAGAAAGTGCTTAACTGGGAACGATACGCCAGGATTGCCTCAACCTTTGCATTTAGAGCGGCCTTGCTCACCGGGATTACCGTACTTTTCCAGGCATTTTTATCGGAATCACGTAAGAAATCCAGACTTCCGGGTGTCTGAACATAGGGGAAATCTTCGTAAAATTCAAGGCGGTCCCCAAAACAGCGCCCGGATGCTTTTTTGACAATTTGATGGTCTACGTGATGACCCGCGCCCAGAGGAACAACGATACGTTCACAGGGAGGAAGTGACCGCAGTTGTACAATAAGATCATCAACCAGATGATGCTCTGCCGGGTGAACCGGCCCAAAAATGTCATCATCCGAAAGATACAGCGCCTCCCCGGTGGCCGGGTGAAAACGATAAATGCAGTCAGGAATTTGCCAATGCAGGGCACTGGCACCTAAAATCTTGCCGGCAGCAATATCTTCCCGGCGACGGGCGGATGTTGTGTCGGCCGCCAGTTGCCAGCGCTCGTGCAAGCTCTGCGCGTATGACGACACCTCTACCGGGGGATTGCCGGCCATTATGGTAACAATCAGCGCCCTTTCACCACGCCGGGTTTCCTCATAAAGCTGTCCGCCGCAGGACAGGACAACGTCGTCCAAATGTGGAGCAAGATAAATAGTATTGTAAGAGTTTTTCATGCGCCCGGCCCGGGTTGCAAAAATCAAGCGGTGTTTTGTTCACCGTTCTATAATTATGTAGACTTATTCTGCCAAAAACAATTGCAGAATATAAATTAATAAGTGGAGGATTATGAGATACGACCTATCTCCAGTTCGGCGTATTGCCATGCTCAGCGTGCATACCAGCCCGTTAGCACCGCTGGGACAAAAAAAGACGGGCGGGATGAATGTTTATGTTCGAGAATTTACCCGCGAACTGGCTCGTCGGGGAATTAAGGTTGATGTTTTTACCCGCGCCGTTGATGACGATTGCCCCTCAATTTTGTACGATCTGGGCTGCGGTTGTCGGGTAGTGCAGGTTCCGGCCGGCCCCAAACGGACAATACCCAACGACGCTATTGTTAATTATCTTGATGAATTTACCGACGGCGTGCTTAATTTTTCTCACGAATACGGCATGCAGTACGATCTGCTGCACAGCCACTACTGGCTTTCGGGGCTGGTGGCCGGCAAACTAAGACGCGCCTGGGGGCCAACGCCGGTGGTGCATATGTACCACACGCTGGGCCACATGAAAAATCAGATTGCTCAGAATGGAAGGCAGTACGTGGCTTCTGTCAGGCTCATTGGCGAAGCCCACACGGCTCACATTGCCGACTGCCTGGTGGCCGCAACGCCGGCAGAAAAAGCGCAATTAATTGAGTTGTACGGGGCCGAAGCGGAAAAAATAGTTATTGTTTCCCCCGGCGTCGATCTGGATCGATTTGATCCGCTGCCGGCGCAGGCTGCAAAACAGCAGCTTGGAATTTTGCCCCACCAGAAGATGATATTATTTGTGGGGCGCATTGAACCGTTAAAAGGAGTAGATACCCTGCTTCAAGCTATATCGCAACTAAAAGCACAACATCCGGCAGCGCTGCAAAATGTGCAGGTGGCCATTATTGGCGGCACTCCCGACAACCCCGATAAAGAAATGACCCGCCTGCACAACCTGCACGCAGAGTTGCAGTTACAAGACTCTGTAAAATTCCTGGGGGCCAGAGAACAATCGTTGCTGCCCAACTACTACGCCGCCGCCAATATGGTGGTGATGCCCTCTCACTACGAAAGTTTTGGCATGGTGGGGCTGGAGGCGATGGCGATGGGCACCCCGGTTGTTGCCTCTCAAGTAGGTGGGCTGGCGCACCTGGTGCAAGACGGACACACCGGATTTTTAGTACCGCCTAAAAACACAGCTATACTGGCCGAGCGAATTTTACAACTGCTAACCGATGAATCTCTCCGGCAGCAATTAGCCTGCCAGGCCCAGGCCTACGCCCAAAAATTCAACTGGCCCAACATTGTAAACCAGATGATGGATGTTTACAACGTGCTGACCGAGCCGTGTCCGGTGGTTTAAACTCAATCCAGATAACCGTTCGCCCCCCCGCTTCGCATCCCCCCGCAAACGGGGGGAAGTTCACCCCCATACGCATCAAGT
>CAYWSS010000629.1:0-3776 GCA_964460505.1 uncultured Caldilineaceae bacterium
TTTGGCCTAAAGTGTAAACCTATTATTTGGATACATTGAAGCGATGCCAAAATTTTCATATTCTGCAAATTTTGCTCTTTTGTGGGGGCAATTCAGAGCAGAATTATCGGAATGATAGAATTTGAACTCTTTTTCCAGGGGTGTTTCACTTAAGGTGTAAACCGATTATGTGGCTACATTGAAACAATGCCAAACTTTTCTGGACATCTATATCGAGTCCAGGCGTTCCAACGCTGGAGCATTGGAACGAGGGAGGGACGATTACTTCGTAATATATTGCTTCTGTGGTATGATTTCTGTTACGGAGGTTTGGCATGGAGCCGCAAATGAGATTTGCATCGGCAATGACCACCAATCGAGACATTACTGAAGCCGGGCAAATATTGACCGGGCAAATATTACTCCAAATGCAAGGGAAATCTGTAGATTTGGCGCTGATTTTCTTATCTCCCCACTTCAGGACAGAAACCACAGATTTTCTGGAAAGTCTAAGAAACACGCTTAACCCCAAAATGCTGCTGGGCAGCACAGCCGAGGGTGTTATTGGCCGAAAACAGGAAATAGAGCTATCGCCGGCAATTTCACTGATTGCAGCCCACCTGCCCAACGTTTCTCTAACTCCTTACGCCATGCAACTGAATCATTGGGAACAGGTGGTTAACGACTCATATTTGTTTGAGCAAGTGGTTGATGCGCCAAAAGACCCTAAACTGTTCCTGCTGCTGGCAGACCCATTTTCTACGCCCATAGAAATGGTACTCACTGCCTTTAATAATTATTTTCCCAACCTGCCCGTTATGGGAGGCATGGCCAGTGGTTCTATCAGGCCGGGGGGAAACACCCTGATCCTGAACGACCGGGTTGTGGATAACGGGGTGGTAGGGGTAACCTTGGGCGGCTCTATTGACGTTGATGTTATTATATCTCAGGGCTGCAAACCGATTGGCCAGACTCTGACCGTAACCCATGCCCGAAAGAATATGATCTTTAGTCTGGAGGGATCCCCGCCGATGGAGCATATCCAGAAGTTAGTCAATGAGCTTTCATCCGAAGACAGAGATTTGTTAAAAAACGGACTATTCATCGGCAGAGCCATCGCCACCGATCAGAATGTGTTGGGACGTGGCGATTTTCTGATCCGTGGCGTAATGGGTATTGATAAAGAAAGTGGGGCTATGGTTGTGGGTGACTACATCAGCAATAACGAAATCATCCAATTTCATGTCCGGGATGCCTCAACCGCAGAAGAAGATTTAGAAATGATGCTCACCCCGCAACAATTTTACGACACCCCATGCGGGGGGCTGCTATTTTCATGTAATGGGCGCGGAACGCGCTTGTATGGACACACCAATGGAGATATTTCTACCATCCGGAAAGTTGTAGGCAATATTGATCTGGCCGGTTTTTTCTGCGCCGGTGAAATTGGCCCCATTGGAAGCAAAAATTTTCTCCACGGGCATACAGCCAACCTGGTATTATTTAGGCCAGAACAAATAACTGTGTAACATTGCAACAGGTAAAAAAGGGGGACGTTCAAATTGAACGTCCCCTTTTGCTTTTAAAGAGTTTCCAGTTGCGCTTTACGTAAAATTCTACGGCAGATACAACACCTGCCCCACATAAATCTGGTTTGGATTATACAAACCGTTGGCCGAGGCCAGGGCTTCGGCGCTGGTTCCGTAACGCATAGCAATAGAGTACAGCGTTTCACCGGGGGCTATAGTATGCGTCCCGGTGTTTCCGGGAGCCGGATAGTAGTTATTATCTTGTTGTGGATAAAAATTGCCGCCGGGTTGTTGTTGGGCATATCCGTCGCCGGGTACCGGCTGTTGGTAATAATTGGGATCCTGCTGGTAGTAGTTGGGGTCTTGCTGATAACCTGGGTCTTGCTGATAACCTGGGTTTTGCTGATAACCTGGGTTTTGCTGATAACCTGGGTTTTGCTGATAACCTGGGTTTTGTTGGTAACCTGGATTTTGTTGGTAATATCCACCTTGCTGATCCTGCTGAGGATAATATTCCTGGCCGGGAGCTTGCTGAGACGGGTAGGCTTGATAAGGCTGTTGTTGTTGCTGGTCAAAATAACCGTTAGCCGGCGGCGCACCGTAACCATTGGCAGCCGGAGCCGGGATAATCAACTGTTGTCCGGGTTGCAAGATATAGGGGTATGAAATAGCGTTAGCGGTAGCCACAGCCTCAACCGTAGTACCATACATTATCGACACGCCATACAAAGTTTCACCGGGAGATACAAAGTGGTAGGCGTCACCGGCACCGGGCACATAAGGTTGCTGTTGCTGATACGTGGGCTGTTGTTCATACGGCTGCTGCTGTGAATAATTTGGTTGCTGCTGATTATATGCCGGCTGCTCGTATGCAGAATTGGGATAAGCCCCACCATTACCCGCCGGAATGTTTAAGGTTTGCCCAATAGCAATTATGTCCGAGGAAAGCCCGTTGACGTAAGCAATAGCCTCAACAGTGGTGCCAAATCGTTGAGAGATACTGAACAGCGTGTCGCCCGGGCGAACCAAATAGCTGGTATCACCCCCGTAACCGGGCGCATTGTATGCTCCGTCTGAGCCGGCAGGAGGATTGGCAGCCACCGGGCCACCTGCCGGCAAGCTCTCCGATGCATCCACCACAATAGTCTCTTCGCTAACACTCTTTTCAATCGCTGCCTCTTCGGCGGTGGGCGCAGAGTTTTCCGTAACAACATAAACTTCTTCTACGGTCCCGCTTGCACCTGCCCCATCTTCGATGGTTTCAGAACTAACCACACCGGCAACGGCAGCCACCGGCTCAGCCTGAAGGCCAACCCCATCGCCTGCGTTTAACGTCGTCTGGGTAGCCGTAGCCTGAACGTTGATCACGGTTGGTGAAGCCGCAGTATCAGCAACCATGTCTGTTTCTGCTCCAAGAGGAGCCAACGTGGGCGGCAAATCTGACATGGGATCAGGACTGGCCACATCACCATCTTCTCGACGAAGTTCACAACCGGCCAGGATCAAAACAAGGAGTAAAAGTAGTAGTGCGTAAACAACTTTTGGCGCTTTTGCCATAATTAGGCTCCTCCGCAAAGGGTTTCAATAAGTTCAGTAAGTAGACATAATACCCACTTACGTTACATAATATCATAGCTAAATTATTACGTCAAGTTGGCTGTTTTTTCTGAGTTTTCAAGATTCAGAGGGGTTAATATGTCCTGGCTTTGGCATCCTCTATTTATTGGGCTACGGCGTAGAGACAACAAGCCGTTAAATCTCACTTTTGCGCTGTTTGCATTGTGTTATGCCACCACGTTGTTTAATAGCATCAGGTGGTATTCCATAGATAATGTCGCCGACCATTTCGCGATCAACCGTTTTGACGCGATCTTTGTTGCCAGAGCATTTATTAGTCTGGTTTGCTTCGTACCGCCCGATGTGGTCCGCTTCACCCCGGCCCGCAACATCATCAAAACCCTGCCCGGCCGGCTGGACGCCGAAAAAGCCAAAGCGGTGCAACTGGCCCTGGCCTTTGATTTTACCGATATGGACGAGCAGTACAGTCTGGAAATTCGGCGAGGTGTAGCCGTTTTCAGCGAGGGGCCGGCTGAAAATGCCGCGGCCACGTTGAAAATTTCCCGCGAGGTTTTTATGCGTTTTATGCTCGGTGAAATTGGTCGTGATGAAGCCATCACTTCCGGCAAAATCGAGGTGATTGGTGAGCAGTCCAAAGGTACAGGTTCAGTAAACCCGGTGCTGTGGCCGGTCTCCGACCGAGCCACCTAA
>CAYWSS010000630.1:0-3768 GCA_964460505.1 uncultured Caldilineaceae bacterium
GGGAGGGGGGAAAATCACCATAGTAACCTATCAAATCTTCAGGTTTCAAACTGCGTAACATCAGTGACTACCTCTTGCACAGTGTGTCGTTTTTGGCGATTACCCTAAACCGCATTCGGCACATCCACAAATTCAATATCCACATCAAATTTGGCTTGAATAACCTTGCTCAGTTCCGTCAGACCGATGATTTCGGTGTTGTAGTGACCGGCGGCCACCATGCTGATACCCGCCTCACGACACAATTCCTGATTCCATTCGCGGGGCTCGCCGGTGATGAACAGGTCGATGCCGTGGGCGGTCAGCCAGGCGTAATCGCCGGGGCGGGGCGCGCCGGAACCGGCCAGACACACCACCCGGCGCACCGTCTGCGCCCCAAAGGGATAGTAAAAGCCGTTACCCTTGAACAACGCCTGACATTTTTCCATCGCGTCATTCAAACTCAGCCCACCCGAAAACTCGCCCAGCCAGCCCCAGCCATCCGGGCCGTATGGTTCCAGCGGCGTGCCGCCCAGCGCCCGAATGATGGAGGCGTTGTGACCCACGTCGGGGTGGCTGTCGAGCAGGTAGTGGTAGCCAATGAGCGACAGATTGTTTTGCCACAAATATTTCAGGCGTTGGCTAAAGATGGTATCAGCTTCAAAATGGACGCCGGCGGGCGGGTTCATACCGTGATGCACCAGCAAGGCCTGTGCGCCGGCGGTCTTCGCTTTTTTGAACAGGCTCATATTGGCGCTGACGCCGGTCACAATCTTGCTGATTGTCGACTGACCGGCCACTTGCAGGCCGTTTGGCAAATAGCCGTCGATGCGCGGCACGGCATCGTGAAAGCCCATAAAGGTATTCAAAAACTCAACCAGTTCATCCAGGTGAACCATAACGCTTCCTCCTCTTGCAAATTTTATTGGCGAAGTTTTTTGCCCCAGCAGGCAAAGAAAGAAGAACGCCAGAAACCGCTTTATGTCTCATTTAATCTATCGTAATCGTTGTCAATAAAGTTGCATCGGGCGATGGGGAAACCGGCCCACTTTCCAGTGGTAACCGTTGTCCGGACTGCAGAGAATACAGCCCGGCAATCAGTAGATATTCGCCCGGTTGCATTCCTTCAGTCAGAGAAATATCATAACGATCAGCAAAGATATTTCCTGTGCGCCATCGACTGGTAGGCCAAAATCCGCTAAATGGCTGATGGTCCTGTTGAACCTTAACAAATCCATCGGGTGCAGTCAGATGGATAAAGCCCGTGTAATCCTCTGTGGGTTGGGCCATTGCTCGCCAATAGATAATTAAATGTAATGTACGATTACTCTCTGATGGGGGAATTAAATCATATCCCCACAACTCAATTTTCTCCCCAAAATTGGCGAAGACAGGAACAGAAGGCGGTGTTACAGGTGTGAAGACGCCCCAAGTATGAGGCGCTTCATCGTAAAGGTAAGCCAACATCCAGTTATCCGGTATCTGTTCAAACTCAAATTTTTTATCATGATAAGTAAAGAACTTGCTCAGCACATGTCGCCGTCGTCGAACTGTATCGTAATCGATAATTATATAATGCGGCGTAATATTATCAATGTAACTTTGTAAATCATCCCAAGTGTAGATGTCTATGGGAATGGTATTAATTGTAAAATAATGAGGAAACTTCCATAGGGGTAGCGATTTATTCGGCCCAAATACTACTCGCGCTTCACCATATTCGGCTGGGTGGTCTTGCACTATCCAGTCTACAAATGCCTCGGATTCAATATTGGCCTCACGGTCTGAGGCAAATGCGTCAACACTCAAACTCCAGATTTCGGATTGGGTTGTGCGAATCAACCACACTATACTCCAGATAAATATCGTAGCCAGACCGACAATATAGGCGGCTTTAAAAGACGTGGGAGTTCCAGCGGCAGAGAGTAATTGCCCAATTTGGCGCAAAAAACTAACTGTTGCGTCCGCCAGCAACAGATACAATGGACCCAGCAAGGGGATGATAAAACGAGATTCCACCTGCATGTAACCATACCATCCCAAAAAAATGTAAAAAATAACATACAAGACCAAACTAAAAATCAATATCAGACGGTGGCGCCGATAATAACATATCAACCAATCCCGTTTTCGGATAAGTAGTATTCCGATAGTACCCACAATTGTAGCCAACAATAATGGCTCCAACCACGATGGTTTCAATGCACGAGACGGAATCAGCACGGTAGGTAAAAACGCATTGAGTTTGCTAATTCCATGTTGTAAACGATGCGCCATATCTGCAAGGGTGTGTGTTTGTAAATAGGTTGACATTGTAGGCAGGTCAGCCGGGTCAGCTACCTGACTCTCATCCCAGCTATCCATCCAGGGCGTGTGAGCTGAATTAAAGTTGTAAAACAGGCTTCCAAATTCATTAGCGTTAAAAACCAGCAGAGGAGAAATAGTCAACAAAAAAAATACCAATACAAGCAACAACTGCTTTTGACGCCAGATTTGGGTTCGATAATGCAGTAAGGCTGTAACACCCCACGCACCCAACAACAAAGGCGCAGAACCTTTGGTCAAATAAGATAATCCGGTAAAAATACCGGCCAAAATACAAAAGCGGGCAGTTTCAAAACTTCTTATCAAAAAGTACCACGTTCCCAAAAAGATAGATACAAAGAGTGTATCAGCATAAACTGTTGAAGCGCGTAAGTGGAACTCTTTATTGGTAGCCAGCAAAAAAGCCGCTAACAAGGCAGCTTCCCAACTAAAAAGAGATTTCCCAACCCAAAAAGCAACCACTACCGCCAACGTCCCTAATCCCATGGTTAATATCTTCGCTCTGGTAAAGTAATCCCAATCCCGTTCTGCGATGGAAGCCAGAGCTAGGGGATAGAGTGGGGGACGAGCGCCATCTGTCAGCGTTCCATCTTCGCGTAAAGCCAACCCCAATGTAAGGTATTGGGTCTCGTCGCCATCACTTGACCCAGTGTTAAAAAGAATTTTGGATTTACCAACAATGGCAAAACGACCTAAAATTAGGATTAACAACAGTATCAGGAATATCTTCCAGATGGTTGGTGTTCTGCTCGATAAAAATATCGTATTCATAGGTGACTCCAAAAACCAGGCAAAATTGAATTTATTAATTTTTTTCCCCGGAAGACGTTAACTGATATGGGGCAGCGAGGGATGTTTGGGGAAATGCTGGCGCGAGACGTGGTGCGATGCTTCCGGCGATTGCAGGATTAACAGCATTTTGGCCAGGACGTCGGTGGGGTTGCTCCAGATGTGGGGCTGGGTGGCCTCAAAAATGAGCATATCGCCCGGCGACATAGTGTAATTTTGGCCGCTAATCTGGTAATTGATTGACCCCTCGATGCAGTAGATGAACTCATGGCCGGTGTGGACAACCGGTTGCGAGCCGCTGTCGGTGTGAGGTTCCAGCGTCAGGACAAATGGCTCAATCTGCTGGTTCAAAATGGCTTTGCCCATCGATTCGATGCTTACGCCTGCGGTGGTGATGTGAGGGCGGGTTTGGTTGGTACACAGGAGCGTGTTGGATCGTGTGTCGTCGCTGAAAAAATAGCTGATTTTCACCTGCAACGCGCCTGCCAGGTTTTGCAGGGTGGAGACGCTGGGTGAAATCTCTTCGCGCTCAATCAGGCTGATGGCGTTGACTGACACGCCGGCTCGTTGAGCCAATTCTTTTTGCGTAAAACCACGCTCTTTTCGCAGTCGTTTAAGTTTTGCCCCAAGTTCCATTTTTACACCTTTGTATGAATCATAATTTTTTATCAATTA
>CAYWSS010000631.1:0-3754 GCA_964460505.1 uncultured Caldilineaceae bacterium
AAGTTAAGTCCTCCCCCCTCAGGAGGGGGGAGTTAGAGGGGGGTAAGTAGTTACGGTAAAATAATCAAAATGATATACATCTTTGCTGGTATATATTATTTTGTACTTGTAAGTAATGGCGTACTGGAGTGAGGGTTGCAATCCACATTCCTCAAGTCAGCGCAGAGTTATTTACAACAACGATATTTTCAAGGCTGTTGATTTAATGTATCATGACTACCCCGTTTAAACGCAAACTGGAGGTGAAGGAGACAAAGATGGCTGAAACAAACGGCACTAATCCTTACTCACAAAGCAGAAAAGAGTGGGAAGAATCAACCCGCAAGCAAACACTTGAGCGCAAGTCGGAGCGTCAGCCTAAATTCGTCACCGTTTCCTCTAAACCTATCGAACCGCTGTATGCTCCGCAGAAACCTGCCCACGCTGAATTTATGGAAGACATTAATTTCCCCGGCCAATACCCCTACACTCGAGGCATTCACGCCAGCGGCTACCGGGGCCGGCTGTGGACTATGCGTATGTTTGCCGGCTTTGGCACCGCCGAAGAAACCAATCAGCGTTTCAAATACCTGCTTAAACAGGGTCAAACCGGCCTTTCCATTGCCTTTGATATGCCCACCCTCTACGGCTACGATACCGACGCCCCCGAAGCTTTGGGTGAGTTTGGCAAATGCGGCGTGGGCGTGTCATCGCTGCGAGATATGGAGATTTTGCTCAATGGCCTGCCGCTGGATGAAGTGACCACCAGTATGACCATCAACAGCCCGGCGGCCATTATTTGGGCTATGTACATTGCCGTAGCCGATAAGCGAGGCATCCCCCGCCACAAGCTGGGCGGCACTATTCAAAATGACATTCTGAAAGAGTACATCGCTCAAAAAGAGTTCATCTTCCCTCCCGAACCGAGTATGCGTCTGGTTACCGACACCGTTGAATTTGGCACCAACGAGTTACCGCGCTGGAACACCATCAGCATCAGCGGTTACCACATCCGCGAGGCCGGCAGCACCGCCGCGCAAGAGCTTGCCTTTACCCTGGCCAATGGCATTGAGTACGTTAAATGGGCCATTGACCGCGGTCTGGATGTGGACGATTTTGCGCCCCGGCTCAGCTTTTTTTTCAACGCCCACAACGACTTTTTTGAAGAGATTGCCAAGTATCGGGCCGCCCGCCGAATTTGGGCCAGAGTGATGAAAGAAAAATTTAAAGCCAGAAACCCGCGCTCGTGGCTGCTGCGCTTTCACACTCAAACCGCCGGAGTCAGCCTGACCGCCCAGCAGCCGGAAAACAACGTGGCCCGCGTGGCCATTCAAGCCCTGGCCGCTGTAATGGGCGGCACGCAAAGCCTGCACACCAACAGCATGGACGAGGCTCTGGCCCTGCCCAGCGAGCTGGCCGCTCGCGTGGCCCTGCGCACCCAGCAAATTATTGCCCATGAAAGCGGCGTTACCAACACCGTTGACCCGCTGGGCGGCAGCTACTTTGTGGAAGAACTGACTAATCAAATGGAAGCTGAAGCCTGGGGCTATTTTGATAGAATCGACGCGCTGGGCGGCGCGCTTCCCGCCATTGAGGCCGGATTCTTTCAGCAGGAAATTGCCGATGCCGCCTACATCTACCAGCAGGAAATAGACAAACAAGAGCGCATCATTGTTGGCGCTAACAATTTTATCAATGACGACCCCATCCAAATTCCCATTTTAGATATGGACCCGCAAGGCTACGAGGTTCAATGCGCCCGGCTGGAAGAAGTACGCACCACCCGCAATAACAATGCTGTGCAGGGCTGCCTGCAAAATTTACGCGTCGCCGCTCAAAGTACCGAAAATCTAATGCCGCCCATTCTGGAAGCGGTTAAAGCCTACGCTACCCTGCAAGAAATTATGGATGTTTTCAGAGATGTTTTTGGCGAATACCATGAACCAGCCATAATTTAACCGGAGAAACAGGGAGTAGGGGAGACAGGTAAAGTTGGTAGTCAGCCTCGCAGCGATAGCGGAGTGGCGTTAAAGCGGCATTCCACGGCGTTACGTACCTGATTTGCGTACTGCGTATTACGTATTACGTACTCCGTAAAGAGCAAAATTATACGCAATACGCAGTACGAAATACGAGGAAATGGGTAAGTTAATTAATTCTCATTCCTAATCTCAAAGAGGACAAATATCAAATGACAAACCCAGACCAAAAAATCCGTGTATTAATTGCCAAACCCGGCCTCGATGGCCATGACCGGGGGGCTAAAGTTGTGGCCCGCGCCCTGCGAGATGCCGGCATGGAAGTAATTTACACCGGCATCCGGCAAACACCGGAGATGATTGTAGAAAGCGCCCTGCAAGAAGATGTGGACGTAGTTGGCCTGTCCATTTTAAGCGGGGCGCACAACGCTCTGCTGCCCGTTATTGCCCAACAGTTACAGGAGAACGGTATGGAAGATGTGCTGATTGTAGCCGGCGGCATCATTCCGGATGAGGACATTGCTGCCTTACAAGAGGCCGGGGTTAAAGGCGTGTTCACTCCCGGCACCTCCACCGGAAATATTATTGAATTCATCAAAGCCAATGTCTCGCCCAAAGAAGTGCTTGCCTGACTTATGACATCCATCACCGAACAGGTCTTAAACGGCAAAAAACGCGCCATTGCCCGCCTGATTACTCACGTTGAAAATAACCATCCCGACGCCCACCGCATTCTTGACCGGTTGTACGCGCACACGGGCCGGGCGCATTTAGTGGGCGTTACCGGCTCGCCGGGAACGGGTAAATCCAGCCTGGTGAACAAACTGGCCAAGGTTTTTAGGCAGCAAAATAAAAGCGTAGCCATTATTGCCGTAGATCCCACCAGCCCTTTTTCCGGCGGCGCAATTTTGGGCGACCGCATTAGAATGAGGGAGTTGTCTGGAGACTCCGGTATCTTTATTCGCAGTATGGCCAGCCGGGGCAGTTTGGGCGGGTTAGCCCGCGCCGTTGACGATGCCATCAAAGTGTTGGATGCCGCGGGCTTCGAGATAATTTTTATTGAAACCGTTGGGGCCGGACAAAGTGAGGTGGATATTGCCAAAACCGCTCACACCACCCTTGTGGTTGAGGCTCCCGGCCTGGGCGATGACGTGCAGGCCATCAAAGCCGGTATTCTGGAAATTGCCGACATTTTTGTAGTCAACAAAGCCGACAGGGCCGGCGTAGAGCGAACCGTGGCTACTCTAAAAGCTATGCTTGAATTGGAACACCCCTCCACCCACCACATGCTGCATCACGGCCAACTTATGGCCGTTGAGGGCATACCCCACAACAACAACGCGGCTTCAGAAGAAAACAACTGGCAGATTCCGGTGCTAAAAACAACCGCTATCAAAGAAGAAGGCATAGAGCCGGTTGTAACAGCTATCCAGCAGCATCTTGACCATTTGAAAACAAGCGGCGACCTGACCACCCGCACCCGCACCCGGCTTATTGATAAATTGGAAGCCGTTTTACAAACTGAATTGATGCTTCAGCTTTTGGACCGCCTGCCACCAGATTATTTATCGGAAATTGTGGACAAGTTGGCTGACCGGAGTCTTTCGCCTTACGCGGCTGTGCAGCAGATATTGAAAGCAGGGAGTAGTATTCCCTGATTTCCAATTTCAAGGTGTGACTTCAAATCTTTCGGTTAACAAACTCCTTCCGACTACTCATAGGTGGATAACTAATGAAACAATACCTTGACAAG
This sequence comes from uncultured Caldilineaceae bacterium, assembly GCA_964460505.1. GTDB lineage: Bacteria > Chloroflexota > Anaerolineae > 4572-78 > J111 > J095. The sequence continues at coordinate 3,712 of CAYWSS010000631.1, forward strand.
GTTACATTAGACATATGTTCTACAAATTTTATTTGGCCTTGCT
>CAYWSS010000632.1:0-3751 GCA_964460505.1 uncultured Caldilineaceae bacterium
CTGTTTGGGCAGCGTCGCCAGCCTGTTTAGCCGCCGCAAGTAGATATGGGGAGTAGCCAGTAGCCAGATAACAGGAGTCAGATGTTTTTGATTTAATCTGAAATAATAAATAAGCCAAATAGCTTAGGTTATTTGGCTTATTTTTATTCTTAAACTTTTAGTTATAGCCCTCCGGAAAAATTTTTGCCCGCCGATTTACGTACTGCATATTTTGTATTGCGTACTGCGTATTGCGTATTAAACCCTTCCCTACGCAGTACGTAATACGAAATACAATGTTATGGGGGGAAAATTTATCTGGACATCTATATGTGAATTTCTCTGGGCGTGTTTTCCCCGTATTCTCCCTACGGTTAGGCAATGATGCCTACAAAATCGTTGACGCAATAGGCAAAATGGCGTATACTCATTTCTGTAACCGGAAGGAGTTTTGCGCATGAAACGGCAATTTGTCATTTTTACTCTTGCATCGGTAATAATTGGGGCGCTGGGTTTAATGTATATTCCGCAGATGTTAACCGGACTGGCTGCCCTTGTTTCTCCCTCGGCTGATGAAATTAAAACCACGGTCACGCTAAAGCCTGCCCGTGGTTCGATTGGCGCCTCTGACCTGGCGGCAGCCCATCAGGTTGTATCCAGCCGGCTGGAACAACTGGAGCTGGGAGGGCAATACGAAATTGTGGTTCGGGAAGAGGAACAACGGTTAAATGTGACGCTGCCCAAAAATCAAAAAACCCCCTATGTCATCAAGGTGATAACGCACGTTGGCGACATTGAATTTATTGATGGCGGGATCGATATTCCTCCCGTTGGCGAGGAAATGGAAGCGGCTGCGTGGAGTGGGGAGAGCCGCTCTGAGTATGCTACCCTGTTTACGGGGCAGGGCATTGAGGAAATTATTTCGCCCAATCCGGATACCGGCGAACTTTTTTACCGCATTATCCTTCAACCGGAGGCCGCCAGGCGGGTTGACACCTTTAACACCCGCAACGGCCATTACATTTGTGTGGTATTTGATCGGGAAATAACCAACTGCTCAACCATGTACCACTGGTCGGACGATGTGCTGGACATCCTGCCACATCTTAGCAGCGATGCCGGATTAAATTTATCGGAATTGGGTTTTTTTCTGGCGAGTGGGCCGCTGCCGGCAGAATTTGAGGTTGTAAATTAAGTATTGTGTACTGCGTATTGCGTACCGGTAAATTATACGCAGTACGCAGTACGCAATACGCAACATAAAACCATTTTTAACTCATTTTGGTCATACCCGAATTATCTGAGAAGCTCGCAATCGGCGATTTTGCCCAATATTACCAAAATATCATCTGCCAGCATGACTTCATCGGCCTGCGGAGAAACAATGACCTCGTGGCCCCGTTTGATGGCTACAACAGCCAGGCCGTACCGCTGTCGAACATTTGCTTCCTTTAACGATTTATCAATAAAATCTTCCGGGGTAATTATTTCTATCACGCCGGTGTCTTCGCTCAGTTCCAGAAAATCAACAAAATCGATGGCGGCCAGCCGGCGGGCCAGTCTCACCCCGGCCTCGTGTTCGGGCAAAATGACCTCATCCGCCCCCACTCTCAATAATATTTCCATCTGGGTTGAGGTTGTGGCTTTTGTTATCACCTTTTTGGCTCCAAGTTTTTGCAGGCCAACGGTGGCCAGAATGTTCGCCTCAAAATCCGAGCCAATACAAACTACGGCTGTATCAAAGGTGTCTGCTCCCACCTCGCGCAGGGCATCAATGTTGGTGGCATCCAATTGCATAACGTGCGGCAGCGTTTGGGCCACTGTTTGAACCCGTTTCATATCTGCATCCACCGCCAAAACATCGTGATCGTAGGCATTTAAGGTCATGGCCACGCTGGTGCCAAACCGGCCGAGACCAATCACCAGGAATTCGCGTTTGTGATCAGAATTTTCCAGACGCTGGATGATACTGGTTCTGCGTTTTGGTTGGGCCAGCTCTTTTATGCCGTCCCACAGTTGTTTTGGCCACGAGGATAAATTGTCTGTCATAAAAGATTCTCCTGATTACCCAATAATTATCTTCTCTTCCGGATAATTTACCAGAGTCTGCCGCCGTTTCTGGGCCAGCGCTACCACTAACGTCAGGGGCCCCAATCGACCCCAAAACATGGTGAAGGCAACAATGATCCGGCTGAATGTCCCCAGATCGGCGGTGATGCCCAGCGAGTAGCCGGTGTTGGAAAAGGCGCTGATTGTTTCAAAGGCGACGGCAAACAGCTCCATCTCTGTTTCCAGCATGGTCAGGGCCAGCGTTACAACCACCACCAGCGCCGTAGAAACGGTAAGCACCGCCACCGCTTTAATCAGGGTTTCTGTGGGAATTGCCCGCTCAAAAATGCGCACATCACCATAGCCGCGTGCGGTGGCGTACAGGGTTATCAGCACCACAGCCACCGTGCTTAACCCCACGCCGCCGCCCATTGAGGCGGGCGCTCCGCCAATAAACATCCACACAAAAATAACCAGTTGGCTGGCCTGGCCTAAATGATCCATTGGGATGAGCGTTAATCCGGCCGTCCGGCTTGAAACCACGGTGAAGAAAGCCAGCAGCCAGGTCTTTTCTCTTTCAACGGTAGCCAGCGCATCGCCTGAAATTGCAATTTCATCCAGCATAACCAGCAGGGTGCCCACAATAATTAAAATGATGGTAAACGGCAACACCAGCCGGGTGTGCAACGACAGCCGCCGTACGCGAGGCAAGGCGACAATGTCGACAATTACGGTGATGCCCAACGTGCCAATGGTAATGAGCGCACTCATTGCAATGAGAATGGTTGGGTTGTTTTGGGTAAAGATTAGCAGCGGATCGTCGAGGCCATGAAACAGGTCGAACCCGGCGTTACAGAAGGCGGAAATGGCGTGAAAAATGGCGTAGTAGAGCGCTTGCGGCCAGTTTAAAACTTTTACCCACTGGCTGAACAAAAATACCGTGCCGCTCAGTTCAATGACCACGGTGGTGATAATTACCACCAGCGTGAGCCGCACAATGCCGCCTCTGCTTTCCACACCCAGCGTTTGGCGCAGCAGGTTGCGCTCGTAAATGGAGATGCGGCGTCCAATAAGCCGGAACAGCACCACCGACAGGGTGATAAAGCCGATACCACCCACCTGGATTAGCCCCAGAATAACAATTTCCCCAAACAGCGAAAACGTCTCTTCTGTGTCCACCACAATCAGGCCGGTGACGGTGGTGGCCGAAACGGCCGTAAACAACGCCTCCAGCCAGGTCAGGCTTTGGGGGCCTGCGGTGGCCGCAGGCAGCCGGAGCAGCAACGTGCCAATCAGGATGATGGCCGCAAAGCCAACCCCCAAAATCTTTGCGCCCCGTGCGGGGGAGCCTTTTTGGGGGCGTTGATTATAATGTTGTTGAACTTGTTTGAAGCTGATCACGGTGGTAACGATGCCTGTCAGGATACGGAATATTTATCTCGAATCTTGACGCCTTGATTATGCCTGACGGCACTTGTTGAGGCAAATTATTGTTGTAAGCCGCAGTTCGTCTGTACAAGTTCAGTGAACTCGTCAGAATCACGCTGTGGCCGGTCTCCTGACCGCGCCCGCTTAGGTGGCTCGGCCGGAGACTGGTCACAGTGCCGGGTTTAGTAAACCTGTACGTTCGTTTTATAAGGGACAACGGGAGAGATTGCGGTTGCACTTAGTAATGAGAATTAATTAAGTTGTGCATTTGAGTAGTAAAAAAATGGTAAATGGT
>CAYWSS010000633.1:0-3742 GCA_964460505.1 uncultured Caldilineaceae bacterium
CCCAATTGGGGCCGGCAACATATTGCGTATTACGTACTCCGTAAAAAGCAAAATTATACGCACTACGCAATACGAGGAAATGGATAAGTTAATTAATTCTCATTCCTTAACCATCTTTTCGGGCCGCCTCGTTGGACAACGATTTGGCCGCGGTCATCAGTTCGGGGGCGTTTTTTTTGGTGGCCAGATGCCATTGAATCTGGTGGTTGGCAGAAACAGCCACCAACTCCTGCCACAACGCCTGGTTGCTGACCGGCTTGCCCGTTTTGGTTTTCCACTGTTGTCGCTGCCAGCCTTTCACCCATTTGGTGATGCCGTCGCGCACGTAATCTGAAGCGGTGTAGAAATGAATAGGCAGCGGCTTTTTGATGGCCTGCAAGCCATTGATGGCCGCGGTCAAATGCATACGGTTGGCGGAGGTGTTGGTTTTGTGGCCGCTGAGGGTCTTGCTGTGTTCCTGATAGCGCAACACCACCCCCCAGCCCCCACTCTTCTTTTTGCCCAGATAAGAGGCAGCAGCAAAAATATGAATGGCCGATTCGTCATCCAGCGGCAGTGACACGGCGGGCAATTGCGAGCGGGCCAACTCATCGGCCCGTTCGTTCCATTTGTTGCCGGCGTGCCCTTTGACCCACTTCCACTCAATTTGATGCCGTTTTACCTGGGCGGACAGCGCCTGCCAAAGTTCCTGGTTTTTCACCGGCGTTTTGCCGGTTGTTTGCCAGCCGCGTTTTTCCCAGCGAGGCAGCCACTCCAAAATTCCCTGCCGCAAATATTGCGAATCGGTGTAGAGGGTGATGTAATTCCGTTCCGGCAACGCTTTGAGCGCCTCGATAACGGCGCGCAGTTCCATTTGATTATTGGAGGTCTGCGCTTCGGCCCCACACAACTCTTGCGGTTTGGCCTTGGGGTGCAGGAGAATTGCAGCCCACCCACCGGGGCCGGGATTGGGATTGCAAGCTCCATCGGTGTAGAGGGTGATGGATGGTCGATTTGGTTCAGTCATAAATATTTTCCCACGGCACTAATAACGATAAACGATGAAGGCAGAGCATTTAAATTCATCCTTCATCGTTCATACTTCTGCCTTAACTACAAGTATGGCACAATAAACCAGAAGGGGCTGAACAGCGTGAGCAGGGCCAACCCTGCATAACAGGCCACAAGCGTAGCTGTAGTTATGGCCGGTTGACAGCGGGGCGCAAACATTCGCCCAACCGCAATTGACAGGAAGGCGCCCAAAATCAAGGTAGCCCATTTGTCAAGCTCACCGCTTGACCAGGACACCGGCGCAATCCAACCGAGGGCCGCCAGCAAAGCGCCGGCCAGCCACCACGCCCGGCGGGGAGATAACGCTTCGGACAACCCCAGCGCAAAAAAGATTCCTGTCGGGATAAGGCCGGGAAAAAGATACCGCCCCTGAAACTGCACAAATGTAAGGTTATACCAGCCGTAACCCAACCCCATCAGCAAAATGGCTGCTGCCATCAGCAGCAGACAGTGGCGTTGGCAACGTGTCAAATAAAATGATGATTTTATCTGATCCGTAGATGCGCCAGCCGGGGAATTTTGCTGGTGCGCAGCGGGATTTTTCCAGCGGGAGCCGATAAATGTAATTGCACCTGCACCGGCCACAATCACCAGCACGGTCAGGAGGCGATAGGTTCTGCCATCCATGGGTACGGCCATCCAGCCGAATTGTCCCCAAAAACTGCGGAATGTGGTCGTGGCGAAGCTCTTGACGTAATTAGTTACCCCCACATCACCCAGATAATCCTCGGCGCGTAACTGGCCCGTCACAATCTCGTCGTGGCGTTGCAGACCCAAAATGTCAAACCCGCCGTATACGTTCAAATTTCGCAGATACCATGGGGCGGCAATAACCAACGCCACTCCAAAAATAACAACAGCCTGTTTTAAAAGTTTGGGCCAGTTAAAAGAATCAGCCTCAGGCTTCCGTCCGGGCAATCCGGCCATTATCAAGGTGATGCCGATGAGAGGAATCGCAATATAAACCGTAACTTTGGTCAGTAATCCCAGCCCCAACAGGATACCCAGATGAAAGTTGTTCCTGGTGCCGGGTGGGGTTGCAACACACAGGCGACGCACAAGCAGCAACATGATGGCCGCCAAAATCAATTCGGCCAGGGCATCGTTATTTGCCGAGGCCAGCATTGCCACATGCATTGGCACAAATGCTGCAAAAGCCATAGCGCCAAATGCAATGCCGGTTCTGCGCGGAAAGATGGTCCTCCCAATATAAAAGGCCAGGACAACTACCCCGGCTCCCAACACTACTGAAAACAATCGCAATGCCAGCGGCGCACCGGCACCGGCCACAAAAACCGGCGCGGCCAATTGATAATAAAGGGGCGGCTGGTGGAATTCGTAGCAGATACTGTCCAGAGGCAGATGTGGAGGGAATTTCTCGCGGGTCAACCGGTTCAGGTAACTCTGGTTGTAGCAGCCGGCTGTCAGTTCGGGATAGCCCGTGTGCGCAACCAGATAGCCCACATAGTTGTAGTGCGCCGGCTCGTCAGGCGATTGCCAGAGCGGGGTAAGCGTGACGTATAATACGCCTGCAACCAGATAAACCAGCAATATTGCAGAAAAAAGGGTCGCCTGTCGAGTTACCATAATGAACCGATTATAATCTGGCCTATGCCAGGAAGCAAACAACTATGCCATAACGCGGTAAGCCGCAAATTAACAATGAATAATGAACAAATGATTCTCGCCGCAAAGCGTAACGCAAATGTTGCAGAATAATACTATAAGGCTCCGGTATTCCTACTTAAGGGGGATAGTCTGTTAAGATAGGTTGTGTTATACTACGGGAGAGTTTTTGAGCAACATCCGGTTGTCGGTTTGCATTTTAAGCAATCAATAATTTAACCGAAATTTTTTATGACGACAAACTGTTATGGCTGCTACCTGTTTACTGAATGATAATTGCCGAGTAATGTATGTCTGAATTGCTTCGCACTGTTGCAGCATATGTGCCGCCATATCTGGCCCGCGCCACGCTGTCCGCGGATTCGCCGGTGCCACCCACGGAGTCTATGTTCCGACGTTTTTCCGGTGCGGTTCTGTATGCGGATGTATCAGGTTTTACCCCCTTAACCGAGGCCCTGGGACAAAAAGGCTCCGAAGGGCCGGAAGAATTAACCCGGCTGCTAAATAGATATTTTAGCTGGATGATCGCCTTCATTGAAGCTGAAAGTGGCGAAGTGGTAAAATTTGGCGGCGATGCCCTGACGGTCGTTTTCCCGGCCACCGATGAACCTCTGGGCAAAGCCACGCGCCGAGCTATGCAGGCGGCCATTACCATGCAGTCATCCATGGATGAATTTGGCATTATGGAAAGCAGCGTGGGCCTGATTACCCTGCGCATGAAATTTGGCATTGGCGCGGGCGAGCTTATGTCGGCGCAAGTGGGCGGTGTTTCCAACCGGTGGGAATATATAATTACGGGCGATGCCCTTTTTCAGGCGACCCAGGCCGAGCATCGGGCCGCGCGGGGCGAGATTATTCTCAGTTTGCAGGCTCAAGCCATAATTTCGTCAGAAAATCTACCTCCAAAGTTAATGCCCCTGACAGATTGGAATTCAATTGACAATCCGGATGAAGTAGAAGCCGTGTTGCGTTCTTATATTCCTAAACCGGTCCTAACCTGGCTGCGAGAAACGCCGCATGGCTCGCTGGCTACGCTGCGCGCCATGCGTGGTCTGTGTGCAAAGGT
>CAYWSS010000634.1:0-3732 GCA_964460505.1 uncultured Caldilineaceae bacterium
GTACGCCATATGTTGCCGGCCCCAATTGGGTAAGTTATTTACGCACCATTCCTAACCGGTAAATGGTGAATGGTGAATTATAAATGGTAAAGTAGTTGCACAGGTATAATACTTGTTTTTTGGATGTTCTTGAGGCTGACGGTAATGATTCTTTCAGTTACGCTCAAGACAGCTTTTCCCGGCAATAATTTACCATTCACCATTTATAATCTACCATTTATCATTTTTTTACTACTCAAATGCACAACTTAATTAATTCTCATTCCTAAGGAATGAGAATTAATTAACTTACCCATTTCCTCGTATTGCGTATAATTTTGTTCTTTACGGAGTACGCAATACGCAATATGTTGCCGGTCCCAATTGAGTAAGTTATTTACGCACCATTCCTTAGTGCTACGTCAACTTTGTTTTGACGGGTAGTTAAGCCCCTTGTGGGCGTTGTTACAGCAGTAAAAAGGGCACAAGGCCCAAGGCTACACTCGTCACTTAGAACTTGACTTAGCACTTGGTAATAGATAAAATGACTCTTCCGGATTTCAAGAGGTTGACAACGTGTTACGTATTTTTCCTGTTACGCAATACGCAACACGCAATACGGATAATTTGACCCCACCAATTCCCAAAGAGCCAATAAAGTTTGTAAACGCATATGTTTGAAAAAAGTTACGATGTCATTGTGGTCGGCGGAGGGCACGCCGGCATCGAAGCCGCCTCGGCAGCGGCAAATATTGGGGCCAAAACCCTGCTGCTCACCATCTCGCTGGACACCATCGGCTGGATGAGTTGCAACCCCAGCGTGGGCGGCTCGGCCAAGGGCCATCTGGTGCGGGAAATCGACGCGCTGGGTGGGGTGATGGGCAAACTCATCGATAAAACCCACATCCAAATCAGGATGCTCAACCACACCAAAGGGCCGGCCGTACACGCCCTGCGCGCCCAGGCCGATAAAAAACGTTACGCCTGGACCGCCCGGCAAATGCTGGAAATTACCCCCAATCTGGATATCAAACAGGCCATGGTTGACAGGCTGCTGGTAAAAAGTAATGCCATTTACGGGGTGCAGACGCAGTTTGGAGGGCGGTACCTGGCCAAAGCTGTGGTGCTGACCACCGGCACGTTTTTGGGCGGGCGCATTATTACCGGCAATTCCATTACCGAAGGCGGGCGGGCCGGAGAAAAAGCCGCTATTCACCTGTCAACCTCGTTGAGCGAACTCGGTTTTACGCTGGGCCGATTAAAAACCGGCACGCCGCCCCGCGTGGACGCCCGCACTATCGATTTTAGCCGGACGGTTTTTCAGTACGGCAGCGACACGCCGCTTCATTTCAGCTTTGAAAATATTGAAAATCCACCGGAAACGCCGCCCTGGCTCACAGAGCCGCCCCACCCGGTCTATCCCATCGAACGGCAATCCGGGTGGCGAGCGCAGATGCCCTGCTATCTGATTCACACCCAAAAAAAGACGCACGACATCATCCGGGCCAACCTGGACCGCTCGCCGCTCTATTCGGGTATCATCGAAGGGGTGGGGCCGCGCTACTGCCCCAGTATCGAAGATAAAGTTGTGCGCTTTGCTCACAAAGACAGCCATCAACTTTTTCTGGAGCCGGAAGGCTGGAACACCACCGAAGTTTACGTGCAGGGGGCCAACACCAGCCTGCCGGAAGATACCCAGTGGGAGCTGATTCGCTCCATCCCGGCGCTGCGCGATACCGAAATTATGCGGCCCGGCTACGCCATTGAGTACGATTATGTGCCGCCCGACCAGCTTTACGCCTGGCTGGAAACAAAGCAGGTTGAGGGGCTGTTCCACGCCGGGCAAATCAACGGCACCACCGGCTACGAAGAAGCCGGCGCGCAGGGCTTGATTGCCGGCATGAACGCCGCGCTCAAAGTGCAGGGCAAATCGCCCGTGACGCTGGGCCGGAACCAGGCCTACATCGGCGTGCTGGTTGATGATTTGGTGACAATGGAACACACCGAGCCTTATCGCCAGATGACCTCGCGGGCCGAATACCGGCTGCTGCTGCGACAGGATAACGCCGACCTGCGCCTGACTCACGTTGGCTACCGGGCGGGACTGGCCTCACGGGAACGGTTCGACGCGGTTGAAGCCAAACGGCAAGCCATCGACGGGGAAATTGAGCGGCTCAAAAAAACCAACTTCTCCTCGGCCAACGGCACCGGCGAAATATTGGCCGGCTTTGGCCTGCAACCGGTTGATAACGGCGTAAACGCCCGCCACTACCTGCGCCGCCCCGAAGTAACCTATGACGTCATCAACGCGGTGGCTCCCCCGCCGGAACCACTGCCACAAAGCGTTATTGAGCAGGTGAGCATCGAGACTAAATTTGAGGGTTACATTGCCAAACAGCATCTGCATGTAGAGCGGGTGCAGCGGCTGGAAAGCAAACGCATCCCCGCCAATTTTGACTACGAGACCATTGGCGGCCTGCGAAACGAAGCTCGCCAAAAGCTGATTCATTTTCAGCCGGCCACCGTGGGGCAGGCCGGGCGCATTGCCGGGGTTAATCCGGCAGACATCAGCATTTTGCTGGTTCACCTGGAAAAAAGATCATCGGAGAAGTGACGGATTCCTGTGGGCCAATTTAACCCCCCCCCGCTTTCCCATATTTTAGGTTGTGGTATAATCTGAACGTTTGAACGTTAAACATAGCGCGCCGCAAGCCGGGGGGCCTGGGGGTAGTTCCCCCATTTTCTCTCTCCAGGATTCTCGCTACAGAGCAAGGCTCGATGGTTGTGGTGCAACAATGTAACACATCAGGAGTAGTATTCAATGCCAGAAATAACCATCCCGTCATTTGTGGTTACGGGGCTGCAAGTAATTATTGCCTTTATCGGCGCATTTTTTATTGCGCTGTGGCTCAGTTTAATTGTGTGGACGTTTAGAGACGCCCGCCGCCGCTCGCGAGACATTTTTGCCATTTTACTGGCCACATTGATGGTCGCCATTTTTGGCCCGCTGGGGTTAATCCTCTACTTTCTGCTGCGCCCACCGGTGACGCTGGCCGAAGAATACGAGCGCTCGCTGGAAGAAGAAGCGCTGTTGCAGGATTTGGAAGATCGCCCTCGCTGCCCCGGCTGTTCGCGGCAGGTCAAAGAAGAGTGGATTCTTTGCCCTGATTGCCACACCACCCTAAAAAATGTGTGCGGCAATTGCCGAAACACGCTGCATCTGGCCTGGACCGTTTGCCCCTACTGCGGCGCGGAAACCGGGGCTGCCGTAGGTCACGACCACGCCGCGCCTCCGCCCGGCCAACCCGTAGAGCAGGTAGCGCAAACTCAGGTTGAAACGCAAAAAATGGCTGTAATTGAGGCTGACCCGGAATCTTTTGAAGATGAACCACTTTTCGAGCAGGAACCTGCCTATTCAGCACCCACCGTATCGCAACCACCGATTCCCTCGCCGTCGCCCACTGCCCCCACCATTGAGCAGCAGCCCATTCCTACCCCACCCACCACCCGCAGTGACGACACGCGGTCGCAATATCCGGAAGCCGATCCCGTTTAGGTCGATCAACGACGATCTGCCTTACGCCAAAAAAAGCGAGGTCTTTGAGACCTCGCTTTTTGTTGTTTTCAGAGACCGGCCCGGTTTTAAAAACCAGGCCGGTCTGGTATGTTTATGTTTACGGCGACGGAATGAGAAAGCCCGGAATGAGTTCGAACGTGGGTTGGGGGGTGATGACAAAGCCCGGGATTGGGAGC
>CAYWSS010000635.1:0-3725 GCA_964460505.1 uncultured Caldilineaceae bacterium
TGTGGAATCTTTCGAGCGGGAGCTATACCTACGGCAAAGTGTATTACGTTTGTATAGAAGTCGAAGACAGTGATGGGAACAAAAGCTACGCGGTCAGTTCGGCCCCGGTCATCAAGGTGCCGGAATTTGCCTACATGCGGCCATTTGACTAACATCCACTGTATCTTCTCAAAAAAGGGGGAGGACAGGAGTCCAAGCCTTTAGGCTTGTCAAGCATCAAACCTAAAGGTTTGGGCTCCTCCACTATTCACCCCGATTATTGCGAAGATACCATCCACTCTTAAAAATCCCGGGGGAATCTATGACCACTCAACAAATTTTCGGGGCCTGTCCCCACGACTGCCCGGACACATGCGGCATCATCACCGACGTAAAAGATGATCGCGCCGTTAATTTTTACGGCGACGCCGATCACCCCGTTACCCGGGGTTGGCTGTGCGCCAAAGTGCGTAACTATCTGGACCACGTTTACCACCCCGACCGGTTACAGCACCCATTGCGGCGGATTGGCCCAAAAGGCGGCGATCAATGGGAACGCATTACCTGGGACGAGGCCCTGACCGAAATCACCGACCGCTGGCAGGCTATTATTGACCGGTACGGCGCGGAGGCCATTCTGCCCTACAGCTACAGCGGCACGCTGGGTCTGGTGCAAATGAGCGTGACCAACACCCGCTTCTGGAATCGATTGGGAGCCAGCCAACTTGACCGGGCTATTTGTGGCGCGGCGGCAGAATACGCGGTAAAAGCCACTCTGGGCGTGCGGCACAGCCAACCCTACGCCGATATTGAACGCAGTAAACTGGTCATTATCTGGGGAAACAATCCGGCCGGCAGCGGCCCTCATTTTATGCCTCACCTCAAAAACGCCCGGCGGAACGGCTGCCGGGTGATTGTTATCGATCCCCGGCGCACGCGCACCGCCCGCACCGCAGACCTGCATCTGGCTCCGCTGCCCAACACCGATGGAATTTTAGCCTTGAGCCTGGCCCATATCATTGTCAGCGAAGGGCTGCACAATGAGCCGTGGCTCGCCGCCAATACCACAGGTTGGCCGCAACTCCGGGCGCGGCTGGCCGGGTATCCTCCCGCCCGAGCCGCAGAGATAACCGGCCTGCCGGAAGATGACATCATCAAACTGGCGCGGCAGTATGCCACAATCCGGCCCGCGTTAATAAAAATAGCCGATGGCCTGCAACGCCATCTCAATGGGGGGCAAACGGTGCGAGCTATCTGCGCGCTGCCTGCGCTCACCGGGCAGTACGGCCGGCGCGGAGGGGGGTTGGCCTACAGCACCAGTGGATATGTAAAATGGGACCAACCCCTGCTCAATCACTGGAACGAATGCCCGCCGCCCGGCCGGGTTGTCAATATGAATCGTTTGGGCGCGGCCCTGCTGGGCGAAGCCAACGACCCGCCCATCAGGTCGCTTTACGTTTTTGGGGCCAATCCGGCTACAATTTCACCAAATGCCGGCAAAATTGTGCAGGGGTTAAAGCGAGATGATCTTTTTACCGTGGTCCACGAGTTGTTTTTAACCGATACCGCCGATACCGCCGATATTGTCCTGCCTGCCACCTCCCAACTGGAACAGGTTGACCTGAACAAAGCCTACGGCCACACCTTGCTCAGTTACAATTCGCCGGCCATTCCTCCACCGGGCGAATGTAAAAGCAATTGGGAGGTGATGGGGCTGCTGGCTCAAAAAATGGATTTTACTGAACCGTGGCTACACCAAAGCCCCGACCAAATCATCGCCGAACTGCTGGACGCCATGGCCGGCAAAGACCCCGCCTTTGAAGGCATCACCCTGGAACGATTAAAACAGGAACATACCATTCCGCTGAATCTGGAATCAACCACGCCGTTTGCCGACCTCCGTTTCCCCACTCCCAGCGGCAAGGTTGAGCTTTACTCTGAAACGCTGGCTGCCGATGGATACGACCCGCTGCCGGGCTGGATTGAACAGAAAGATTTCGTTCCGCCGCAATCGCAAAACGGAAACAGTGCCCCGCCTCCGTTGCAGTTGATTTCCGGGGCATCGCACCACTTTGTGAGCAGTAGTTTCGGCAACCGCCCCGCTTTGCTGCACCGGGAAGGCGCGCCTTTTGTGGAAATTCATCCCGACGATGCCGCGCTGCGGAATATTTTAAACGGTGATATTGTGGTGGTTGAAAACGGGCGCGGCTGGTGCAAATTACGGGCCGTTGTGACCAATGTTATTCGACCCGGCGTGCTGGCTTCCCCCAAGGGATTTTGGGCCAAACTTGACCCCTTTAAAAATGGAGACGGAGGTCGAAACATCAACTGGACCACGCCCGATACTCTGGGCGATATGGCCGGCCAAAGCACCTTTCACAGCAACAATGTTTGGATCAGGAAATGTTAGTTGCTACATTTCGCTTTTATGCAGAATTGAATGATTTTTTACCGCCAACAAAACGGCAGCGCTCGTTTGACTATCATTTTGATGTGCCAGGCTCGGTAAAAGATGCTATCGAAGCGATAGGCGTGCCGCATCCCGAAGTTGATCTGATTTTGGCCAACGGCGAATCGGTTAATTTTGCCTATCGGGTGCAACCCGCAGACCAGGTGAGTGTGTTCCCCATATTTGAGTCCCTGGATATCGGTTCGCTGGTACAGGTTCGCCCGGAACCCCTGCGCGTTACCCGTTTTGTGCTGGATGTACATTTGGGTCGATTAGCCACTTACCTGCGGATGTTTGGCTTTGATGCCCTTTATCGCAATAACTACGATGATGAGGAGTTAGCCCACATTTCCAGCAGCCAGCGCCGCATCCTGCTCACGCGTGACCGGGGGCTGCTCAAACGCAGCATCGTCACTCACGGCTACTGTCTGCGCACCAGTAACCCCCGGCAGCAACTGGTGGAACTGCTCAAACGCTTCGATTTAGCCGCATCCGTTAAACCGTTCAGCCGCTGTATGCGCTGCAGCGGCCTGCTTCAACCGGTAGATAAAAGCACCATTATCGATAACATCGATGCCGAAACGCAACAATTCTACCATGAATTTAGCCGCTGTCAGGCGTGCGGTCAGATTTATTGGAAAGGGTCACACTTTAAACGGATGCAGGAATTTATCAAGGGAGTGTTGGAAGAACTTTGAGTTACGGGGGAACACAAAAAAGCGGGCCGAACATCGACCCGCTTTTTACTGCCACGGATATTTTATTCCTCTTCCATTTCAATCGTCAAGCCGTCAGACGCCCAATCGCCGGAAAAGCCCTCGGTTTCGTAGCGTCCTTTCCCTCGCAAAACCGCTTTTCCTTTGCCTCGCGCGGTAAAATCTATTTTCCTGCCGATTATTTCTACGAACATTCGCTCGCCGCCGGCATGAATTTCTCCTTCGCTTCCGTAGAATACCACGCCACCCCCCGGTAAATCAACGCGCCGGCCATTACCGCCGGCTTCAATTTCAGCGGCCCCGTAAATATACACGGTGCCTCCGCCGTGGCCGGTAATCTCCACCTGGCCCGACATCCACAGCCTGGCAACGCCGCTGCCTTCGGCGTGCAGCCAGCCTTTCCCCCGGATAACATCGGCGCTGGCCGCTCCGACCAGAACCATACTCAGCAAAAACACCAAACCGGTAATTGTCATAGATTTTGTAAAATGTTTCATTTGCTTACGCCTCCTAAAAATAAAGAAAATGGTAACTACTTAGGCACACACCTTTGTAGCCGCTACAGTAGCGCCCTTTTGCCG
>CAYWSS010000636.1:0-3698 GCA_964460505.1 uncultured Caldilineaceae bacterium
GAAGTTAAGTCCTCCCCCCTCCTGAGGGGGGAGTTAGAGGGGGGTAAGTAGTTACTAAAAATGAATAAATGATTCCCGCGGTGATTACCCACAAGTCTGTTTAAATGCTCAAGGAGGGTCTGTGACCCTGTCATTGGCGTCACAAGGACTCGACACTAACCCAAGACGGCAGTCACAGACCCCCTGTGAGCAGGTTTATTTGAGATAGGGGCATCATCAAAAAGATATGGGTAAATCAACCAAGAATAAATTGCCTTTGCACTACGGGTTGAACGGTTTGGATATATCAATGTTATTTGATAGGGAGAATTAAACTCATTGAGAAATGCTATATTCATAGCTGGCCGGTTCAGTGGTAATTGGGGTGAGACCGCTAATAATGAGAATTGCCCGGTCTGCGGATGATCCAGGACCGTTTACGGTTACGGTCCCGTGGTTGGTTTCATCCAGAGGCAAGGGGCGGACAGTAATTTTATCGCCAATTTCCAGAACCTGCACCAGAAACTGTTGGGGTAAAATATTGTCCATCCGCACAAAACCTTCGGCCTGCCAGCCGTTGTCGCCGGTTTCGGCATCATCAAAAAAACCTATTTCCGGAATACTGATGTCATCCACGGTCCAGCCGGAGCGGTTGACTGCATCATCGGTCACATATTCAAAGCGAACCTGAATTTCTTGGCCGGCGTAAGGAGACAGATCAATATTTTCTTCTATCCACTCAGGTTCGTCGCTGCTGCCAGAGAGTCCGGTGTATCCTGGCCCAAACGCATTACCACTGGGATTAGTTGTAGCGCTGTTTGATGTTTGCAGGATGGTCCAGGTTTGGCCGCCGTCCGTTGAAATTTCAACATAGCCGTAATCCCAGTCCGGTTCAATATCATACCAGATCCAATAATTGAGCGTGGCAGTATCGACGTCACTCAAATCAAAGGTGCGGGTAAGCCGGGTATTTGTATCATCGCCGCGATGGCTGTACCACTGGTAATTTTTGCTGTGAGCCTGATTGTTTAACACCGGAATGCGGGTTGAGCCGGTAAACTCAATGGTAATATCGCCGCTGCCGGTCAACTCAATATAGTCCCCGCCAAACTGATATACTGTTTTCTGCTGCGTTACCGGATAGTTTCCAAATTGCTCATTTACGGTTACAGGTTGAATAGAGAGGTTGGCGTAACCCCATTGCCCCTTGTCAAGGGTAGGGTCTTGCAAAATATTTGCAACCAGAAAATCAGCAAAGATGTCGTTGAAATTATCGGTCAGGCCGTGCTCTGCCAGCGTAGTGTTAAAGCCTTCGATGCCGTTTTCCGGGGCGGCTACCACGGCCTGCATCAATTCTTCCCCGTACTGTTGCAGGAAATAGGCCATAAACAGGAAGCTGCCGCCGTAATTGGCCAAATTGTCGCTGGGATTGCTGGACCAGCTATTTAGCTGCGTGTTTGGCACGCGAGAAAAGGCGCCCACAAAAGAACTGGGGCCATATCCATTGATAAATGTGGCCAGCTCGCTGAGGCCCTCGTTGACCCAGGTGTCTTCATTGCGGTCCTGGTGCCAATGAATCATGTGCTGGAATTCATGGGCCAGCACGCCATCAAAGTTATCATTTCCGGGCGATATGGCATGCAGGTTAATAAAAAACATTTCACGTTCGTTGCTGTAGGGTTCGGCCAGCCTGGAATAAGAGTTTGAGGCAGAGTAGTAGCCGGCTACACCCGGCGTATTGCCCATAAGAATATGTACCCGAACATCATTATCTATGCCCGGTGACCATTCGCTGCCAAAAAAGGCCCGGTTGGTGGGGTAGGTTTTTTGTTCAAAACGTTCTGCGGAACGCTTGAGGGAATCATTATTAACAGACATTCCTTCTTCTACCCACCAGTAGGAGTGGTCGGTAATGTATTGCAACGTAGCGTTAACCTGAAACTGTTTGGGCGGGGTAGATTGATTATCGGTTACCCAAAATGAATCAACGTCCCCCAATTTATAATTTGGAGGGGAATCTGTGACGGTCTGGGGAATGTCTTTCCCGTTATTTTTTAGGCGGATTGCCAGCAGGCGTTGGTCTCGCTGCGGCAGTACAGCCTGGGTAAGCAGCTCGGCTGTAGATAGTTGGATGGCGCTGGCCGGCCCGGAAGGTTTGCCTGGTTCTGATTTACTCTCATTGCCGTCAACTGAATCAGCGACTTCTGGCGTTTGGTTTTTCGTGGATTCAGAGGGGGTGGGCGAGGGCACGGGTTGCGTGGTGGGAGAGGGGACAGGGGCAAACACTGGCTCTCGATTAATGACGGGGACAGGGGTTGATGTGGGCATCTCAATACTGTTGTTTAAAGCTGCAACAAAAGCTTCACTATCCAAAATTGATGGCAATTGCCGGGCTACAAGCAAAGCGCCCGGAATACAGCACCCCACAATTAAACTCAGCCCTACAGCGCCAATGATGAGGGGTTTTTTATTCAAAGGGTTTCTCTCCATTGATAATCAAATTGAAATCAATTTTTTGGTGACTAACGCTTGTACCCGTCTACGTACAGCCCTTTGTTGCAGTCCCAGTGGCAGGTCCAATCGGCGTTAATAATGGTTTCCTCGGGGTAAATTACTTCTATTTTTACATCTTCAGAAAGCCGGGTAAATTGTTTACATTGAGCATCAAATGCTTGAAAAAAATTTGGGCAATCGTAGGTGACAACGGTTAACCACCACCAGCCAATTCCGGTTCTGATATCAGGGATAACTACATCCCACTCTCCGTCACCTTTTTCCGGGTAGTGGTGGCTGGCCCCGGTTGGATGGGAAACTACACTCCACGCGCCATTATTTAACAGGACACTGAAGCCATTAACCAGATTACCGCCTTCATCCTTAATACGGCCCTTAAAGTGAACAATGGCCGCATTTTCCGAGGCGTGCCAGCCCGTTGGCGTAAACTGGTATTTCTTTTCGGGAACCGGCGTTGGCGGTATTTCTGTGGGGGTGGGCGGGGGTGGCGGAGGGGCCACATTGACCACGCTTATCTGTTCCACGCTGCCACTGATTTTTACCAGGTCTGCGTATACCCAGCCGGTGTTGTCGTTGGATGGTGGATATTCTACTTGCACCCAGGAGCTGTCGGCATTGCGCCCGATGATTGGAGATTCTTCACCGGCCGGCCCGGGACCGGCGATGGGATAATTTGTTCCGGGGCCGGTTCTAACATTCATATTCTGGATGATTGTAACCATTGGCGGGCCGGGCGTGGGGGTTTCGGTTGGCGGCGGCGGGGTGGGGGTAGGTTCAATCACCTCGGTTGGCGGTACGGTGGGAGTTTCTGTTGGCGGCGGGGGGGCGTCAAGCTGCCCTACAGGTTGGCCATTGTCATTGGCGGCAATTTCCACATTTACAAAGGCTGCATCCGCCGGCGTTGCGGTAAACGTGGGCATCGGAGTTCGGGTAGGGGTTACGTCGGCGAAGCGGCCGGGCATTAAACCGGATAGCCCGCAACCAAGCGAAACCATAACCAGCAGCAGTGGTAGAATGAAAATCATGTTCGGACGGAAAATATGCTTCCTCATCATCGGCATCTGTAAATTACTTTTCTGTAACATTCTTTCTGTAAATTGGGATCATCTAGGCTTTTGGTTCAAATTTAAACGAAGCTGGGCATCGTTTCATTCAGCCAAAAATGGTGTAAAAGATCGGTTTACACTTTTGGCTATCCAAAATTC
>CAYWSS010000637.1:0-3689 GCA_964460505.1 uncultured Caldilineaceae bacterium
CGGCAAAAGGACGCTACTATAGCGGCTACAAAGGTGTGTGCCTAAGTAGTTACCGATGCCGAACCTTTTATACAAGGATACCAAGAGAGTTGTTCCTCAATAAGCAACGCAGGAAATCCGGACACATTTTATTAAGGACGCAGACGAGAACGGACAGGCGCGGATATTTAAAATCTTTTTTCCGCATTCATCCGCGCTTGTCTGTGTCCTGCAAATGAGATAACCTTATCAGGGAGCAAGTCTAAGGACAATCTTATGAAACCCAAACAAATTCTATTGGCCGAAGATGACCCCAATGACGTAGAACTAACCTTGACTGCCCTGGCCGAATACAATCTGGCCAACGAAGTGTTTGTGGTTCGGGACGGGGTTGAGGCGCTGGATTATTTGTACCGGCGGGGGCAGTTTGCCGGGCGCCCCAAAGGCCGGCCCCTGGTAATTTTGCTGGATCTAAAAATGCCCAGAGTGGACGGGCTGGAAGTGCTGCGCCAGGTTAAGGGCGACCCGGCCCTGAAAATTATTCCCATTGTCGTGCTCACCTCCTCCCACCAGGACCAGGACATCATTGCCAGCTACAACCTGGGGGTGAATGCCTACGTGGTTAAGCCGGTGGTTTTTGACGCGTTTATGGCGGCGGTCAAGCAGTTGGGCCTGTTTTGGGTATTGACAAACCAGGTTCCGCCGCTTTAGATTTATATTTACGATTTGCAATTTTTGCCACCGCCACCGGCTATTTTGAATTTATTTTGTAACTACTCACCCCCCTCTAGCTCCCCCCTCCCGAAGGGGGAGGATTTTACTTCCCCCCGATTCGAGGGGGGCTGAGGGGGGCAAAAACGACAAAAGGGCGCTATTAAGTGGTTACAAATGCTTATGCCTGAGGTGTTACTATATTTTATACGAGGAGAAAACAGTGCCAACCCCCTTGCGCATTCTCATTTTAGAAGACAGCCCTCATGACACAGAACTTGAAATTGCCGTGCTTGAAAGCGCCGGTTACACCTGCCGCTGGGAGCGCGTAGAATCCCGCTCTGAGTTTTTGGCATGCCTGAACGTGCCGGACTACGATGTGATTCTGGCCGATTACAATCTGCCAACCTTTGACGGGCTGGCAGCTTTAAGGCTGTTTGTTGAACGCGACCTGAATATTCCGTTTATCCTTGTCTCCGGCGCGCTGGGCGAAGAAATAGCCATTGAAAGCTTAAAAGCCGGGGCAACCGACTACGTGTTAAAGACCCGTCTCTCGCGGCTGGGGCCGGTGGTGAAGCGTGCCCTGCACGAAAAAGAAGAGCAGCGCCGGCTCAGGCAGGCAGAAGCAGCGCTTCGCAAGTCAGAAGCGCGCTTCCGGGGTCTGGCGCAGACAGCAACTAACGCCATCATCACCATAAACCCGGCCGGATATATCCTGACCTTTAATCAGGCCGCCGAGCATATTTTTAACTATCCGGCTGAAGAAACAATTGGCAAAAACATTACTATTCTTATACCGGAGGAATACAAAGAACAACATCAGGCCGGCTTGCGCCGCTACCGGGCCGGCGGGCCGCCTACAGTTGTGGGGCAGACAGTGGAGATGAAAGGGCTGCGTAAAGGGGGTGAGGTTTTTCCGCTGGAACTTTCCTTGTCTGAGGTGCGGCTTGGCGACGAAATCAGCTTTACCGGCATCATCCGTGACATCACCCGGCGCAAACAGACTGAGGAGTCGTTGCGGCAACTTAACCAGGCTATGGAGCAAAGCCCGGTCTCGGTGATCATTACCGATACCAGGGGCATCATTCAATACGTCAATCCTAAATTTACGCAGGTTACAGGCTACAGCGCCGGGGAAGTCATGGGGCAAAATCCGCGCATTCTGCAATCCGGTGAGCAGACGCCGGAATTTTACCGGAATTTGTGGAACACTATCAGCGCCGGGCAGGAATGGCGGGGCGAGTTTCACAACAAAAAAAAGAACGGCGAGCTGTATTGGGAGATGGCCTCCATTGCCGGGGTCAAAGATAAAAGCGGTAAAATTACCCATTATGTAGCTGTTAAAGAAGACGTTACCCACCGTAAACAGATGGAAAAAGAGGCTGCGCGTCAGGAGCGGCTGGCCGCAGTGGGGCAACTGGCGGCCGGTATTGCCCATGATTTTAACAACCTGCTGATGACTATGATGGGCAATGCCGACCTGCTGCAACACTGGCCCGACACCCCGGAAACTGTCAAATTGAGACTGGCCAAAATTGTACAGCAGGGGGAGCGGGCGGCCAACCTGACCCGCCAAATTCTGGATTTCAGCCGCCAAACCATCAATGATCCCCACCCTCTGGACATGAGAGTTTATTTGAACGAAACCCTTAGATTCATTGAGCGCACTATTCCCGAAACCATTCAGATTCAATTTAACTTTGGGCGGGGCGAGTACACCATCAACGCCGACCCCACCCAGATGCAGCAGGTTATCACCAATCTGGCAGTTAATGCCCGCGACGCAATGCCCCGTGGCGGCATGCTTTCTTTTGACCTGGCCCGCATCAGCCTGGCCCCGGATGAAGCCTTCCCCTGCCCCGAAATGGAAGCCGGAGAGTGGGTTAGCCTGACCGTGACGGATACCGGCAGCGGTATTGCCCCGGAGGTACTGCCTCACCTCTTTGAACCATTTTTTACCACCAAAGAAGTCGGCAAAGGGACCGGGTTGGGGCTGGCTCAAATCTACGGCATTGTTAAGCAGCATTATGGCTGCATTACCGCTAATAGCCAGGTGGGGCAGGGCGCTACATTTACCCTTTATTTCCCGGCGTTACTCCCCCCCATTGCCGCCAGGAGCCAGACGGTTGGGGCCATCCCCAAAGGGCAGAATGAAACCATTTTGTTGGTAGAAGATGAACAGGTTGTGCTGGAGGTAACACAAGCAATGCTGAAAGCGCTCAACTACCGGGTGGTGACCGCCACGGACGGAGACGAAGCCATACACCTGTATCGCACTCAGGCTGATCAGATTGCTCTGGTCCTGACTGATACAGTGATGCCCGGAATGGGCGGTCTGGCCCTGGCCTCGGCTTTGCGGGCAGAAGCGCCGGACATCAAGGTGCTGTTGATGAGTGGCTATGCCCGCGACTCGGAAATTGCGCCGGAGATGATATCAAACATTACCGCCCGGCTGCAAAAACCGTTGAGTATTCACCAACTGGCTCAAGTGGTCAGAGAAGCGTTGATCTAAGCCTGCACTGGCCGGCACCTTCTTGGTATGTCCGGATAGATTTTGGTAAGGTGTTCGCTCCCCTCCCCGTCTCGTGCCAATGCTCCAACCGCCCGATAAGGCAGTTCCAGAAAGCCGGCCTGATCTATTAAGGAATGAGAATTAATTAACTTACCCATTTCCTCGCATTGCGTATTGCGTACTGCGTATAAATTTGCGCGGTTCTTTGGGAATTTCCGTGGTTGGGTCTATATATAGTGGTATAGGCTCAACCTTAAAATCAGGTAAATAGGCTGTATCCTTCCAGGTCAAGGAAAAGACGTTGGAAAAGCCGGTCCAGGTTAAGCAGTCCATAGCAGCGTCGTTTGAGGACCTTGGTCTTGTTATTGAGACCTTCAACAAAACCGCTGTTATGGCGATTGATGAAGTAATTGGTGATTTGATCAAAATGGTTATTGAAGCGGTTCAGGCCACAAATTGCATTCTCGATTACCACCCGGAAACGGCT
>CAYWSS010000638.1:0-3689 GCA_964460505.1 uncultured Caldilineaceae bacterium
CCCCAGGGCCGCCCACACTCCCGGCATCACCATTTGTTGAAACATTTCATCCATCTGTTCAGGGGAATAAGGTAAACGGTTATCCAGCCACCACTTGAGGAAGGTAGCCAGAGCGCCGGACAGGTAGGCGGCCACCAGTGAAAGCGGGGCCGCAGGCGTTTGTCCCTGTGGCAGGAGAGATTGCAGGTGGGTTTCAACCCGTTTGCTCCAATAAACCTGCGCCTTCTCCAGCAGTAAATCCAACCCCCGCCCTCCGCGCATTTCTTCAAAAAAATGCTGACCTTCCAGCATGTGTTCAAATAATGCCAGGGTGGGCATAATTTGTTGATTGTCAAGCGCGTTGTCGGCCAGAGGCCGGCTTAAATGGCCGAGAATTTCTTCCAGGTTGCTGTTAACCAGGTCTTCCTTGTCCTGAAAATGGGCGTAAAAGGTTGACCGCCCCACATCGGCCCGGTCAATAATATCCTGCACTGTAATCGAGTCGTACCGCTTTTCTTGCATCAGCGAAGAGATGGCTTGATGCAGCAACCGCCGGGTACGCTGCGATCGACGGTCTTCTTTTTGTTTCCTCACAAATATTCTCCTGTTTCCGCACAATTTTCAAGATTTGTTCATAACCGGACATTCCAACGTTTTTGATTGTTGACTTTTGACTCGATAAATCATACTCTGTTATCGAACAATATGTTCATTAACGGTTATATTGTACATTGACTTTTTACTTGAGTAAAGTTCATTCCAGGTTGAATCTCAGGACAAAAAATCGAGGGTACAAGTTCTGTAAACCCGTCAGAATTGCGCTTGGGCCGGTCTCCTGACCGCGCCCGTTTAGGTGGCTCGGCCAGAGACCGGCCCCAGCACCGGGTTTACTGAACCTGCACAATCGAGGAGGTCAAATATTTACCATGTTCAGTATATTACGCTGGCGCAAGGTTTTACGCGATTTATGGAATAACAAAGCCCGCACGCTGTTGGTTGTGCTGACTTTGGCCATTGGCACGGCCACCCTGGGGGTAATTATCAACACCCGGGCTGCGTTGCTGGCCAATATGAATCGTGAGTACGCCATCACTAACGTAGCCAGCGCCGGCATCATTGTGCCCCAGGGCTTTGATGATGAATTGGTAGATACTATCCGCCGCATGCCGGCAGTGGCGGATGCGGAAGGCAGACGCCGGGTCAATCTACGTATAGAACTTAACCCGAACGAGTTTCTTAACCTTGATTTATATGCAATTTCTGACTATGACGATATGCGCGTCAACAAGCTTCAGCCTGTTACGGGGGCATGGCCTCCGCCGGATCATGAAATTCTGCTTGAACGTTCCACACTTGGTTTAGCGGAATTGGCCGGGATAGACGTCGGCGATAGCATCGTCGTCAAAACCTCAGGTGACAAGCGGCGGCAGATGAAAGTGGCTGGCCTGGTACAGGATTTTACCCAGATGCCGGCCCGCGCTGAAGGCCGGGCTTACGGCTACGTGGTGGATGAAACCCTGGCCTGGCTGGAGGAACCGGAAACTCTCAACCGGTTAAGCTTTGTCGTGGCCAAAAACCGGCTGGATGAAGCCTATATTTGGGAGGTGGCGGCCCAGGTTGAAGACAAGATTGAAAAAAGCGGGCGTGCCACCGAACCGCCGGTCGTGCCGGAGCCGGGAGAATATCCGGTACTGGATGCGTTTGTCGCTCTGGTTATTCTGCTGGGCACGTTAGGTTCGCTCTCGCTAATTGGGGGCGGGTTTTTAATGGTTAACACTATCAATGCGCTGCTAACCCGGCAAAAGCGGCAGATTGGGGTGATGAAGGCCATTGGCGCTCAAAGCGGCCAGATTATCGGGCTATATTTTAACCTTGTTTTGGTTTTGAGTGTGCTGGCGCTGTTGATTGGCCTGCCTTTGGCTGCTTGGGGCGGCAGTTTGCTCACCCGGGGGCTGGCATATGCTTTAAATGTCGACCTGTCAGGGTCTACCGTGCCGGTACAGATGTTGGGGATTGAGGCCGTTATCGGTCTGGCCGTACCATTTTTGGCGGCGGCCTATCCCATTATTTCCGGCGTGCGCGTAACCGTGCGGGACGCCATTAATGATTATGGGGTGGCCGGCGGAATGTCTCAGCAAGGCCTGGTTAACCGTTTCCTGGGGCGGACACGCGGGCTGCCGCGTCCGGTGATGCTCTCCATTCGCAACACCTTTCGGCGTAAAGGCCGGATGGCCTTAACCCTGATTGCTCTTACCCTGAGTGGGGCCGTCTTTATCTCGGCCTACAATATCCGGGCCTCGCTGCTGCTTACGTTGGATGGTATTTTTGCCTACCGCAACTACGACGTCATCTTTTTTTTTGAGCAGCCTTATCGCACAGCCAAAACTGAACGCACTTTAACCAACCTGCCGGATGTCAGCCGCATTGAAAGTTTTCACCGCACCGCAGATGCGTACCGGATAAGAGGCGGCGAGGGTAAAGGCAACAATTATGCGGTAACTGCTTTACAACCCAGAAACACCGCCTTCCGCCCGCCGCTTATTAAAGGCCGCTGGTTGCAGCCGGATGACCAGGCTGTAATGGTGGTCAACGACGCGCTGCTGCGGGATGAGCCGGACCTCCGTTTGGGAGACACCGTTCTTTTTGAAATTGAAGACAGGGAAGTGCCGCTGCAAGTAGTCGGTGTGGTTGAGGAGGCGCGGGCCTTGCCCACGCTGTACCTGAATTATGCCTACTTTGCCCGCGCGTTAGGGGACGTAGGGCGGGCAAACGCTGCCTGGGTTAAAATTGCCAGGCCGGAGCAATCTGAGGCAGCGATTAAGGCCATGGAAGCGCAATTTGAGCGGGCCGGCCTGCGTGTAACCCGAATTGTCTCCGCTGCCGATGAGAAACGCTTTTTTGAGGAACATTTTGGTTTGATCACCGGCTTTATGACCGTGGCCGCCATTCTGCTGGCTGTGGTTGGCGGCTTGGGCTTGATGGGCACAATGAGCATTAATGTTATCGAGCGGGTGCGCGAAATTGGCGTAATGCGGGCCATTGGGGCCTCTAACGGGGCTATTCAGCGGATTTTTGTCATCGAAGGCGTGGTGATTGGCCTTGTCAGTTGGTTTCTTAGTTTGATTGCCGGTTTAATCCCCACCAAACTTTTGGGCGATGCGGTCGGTATTGCCTTTATGGAGACGCCTCTGGATTATACCTTTTCCCCAGCCGGTATGCTGGTTTGGCTGGTAATTGTGGTGGTGGTATCGGCGCTGTCTACGCTTATCCCTGCCGAGAGCGCCTCGCAAATTAAGGTCAGTGAATTACTGGCGTATGAATAACTCAGCCGTAAATATCT
Organism: uncultured Caldilineaceae bacterium; assembly: GCA_964460505.1. Lineage (GTDB taxonomy): Bacteria > Chloroflexota > Anaerolineae > 4572-78 > J111 > J095. The sequence continues at coordinate 3,320 of CAYWSS010000638.1, forward strand.
GAAAGAAAGGAGGACCCACCCAATGAAAGACCGGATGGCTAATAATAAAGGAATGACCATCATTCTATCTATCGTTGTTGTAGTCTTGCTGGTAGCTGTAGTTGCCGGACCAACGATTTGGTCTGCAATTCTGGCCGCGCACGGTTTCTAAAATTATCGACCTGCGTGAGTATCAGCAGCTAACCGGGCTGTGGAGTTGTCACGATCCTGACGGCTCACCACCAAGAATGAAAATTGCCCTCATTCCCGTCGTTAAGGCAACAACTCCCTCTCCCAATTTGGGAGAGGGGGTTGGGGGGCGAGTGTACGTATCAAGCTAATAAATAAGGTAACGGAGTTTAAACAGTAGTTATTTTGTCTGCTATCCTAA
>CAYWSS010000639.1:0-3676 GCA_964460505.1 uncultured Caldilineaceae bacterium
AAAATTCCCAACACAGCCAGTGCGGTAGGCGTCGTAATGCCGTTGGATGACAATCCGGACTCGAGGCAAATTATTAAAACCCGCCAGCCAATTATCCGTGTGGCCGAAGATATCAACATTGTAGCCAAACAGCAGCAAGAGACATTAGATAACCGCCAAATTGAGTGCATTATGGTTTTGCCGCTTATGGCTCGAAATCAGGTAATTGGTACCATTGGGATAGATTCCAGGCAACCGGGCCGCAAATTTACAGAACACGAACTGGGGCTGGCAGAAACGGTAGCCGGCCAACTTGCAGGGGCTATTGATAACGCCCGCCTGTTTGAACAGGAACAGGAACAGCGCAAAATGGCAGAAAACCTGCGCGAGGTAACCACCAATATGATCAGTATTCTGGATAGGGAAGCGGTATTACCCAAAATGCTGGAACAACTGCAACAGGTTATTCCGCACGATGGGGCGGCCATCTTTTTAAGAGATGATGATCAGTTACTACTTACTACCGGAGACGGCATAGACAACAGCTTTATCGGGCATCGCATTTTACTATCAGACAACATCCCTGAAACCCTGGTGTTTAATCAAATGCAGCCTATGGTTATTTCAGATGTGCGAACGGTAGAAATCTGGTGCGCATGGAAGGAAGACTCCCCCATTAGGGCGTGGATGGGCGCGCCACTTTTTGTTGGTGAAAAAACAATTGGCATTCTCGCCGTATATAACTACAGAGCCGCAGTCTATCGCCCTCAGGATAGCCAGATTTTGCAGATTTTTGCTAACCAGGCTGCTATTGCCATTGAGAACGCGCGGTTATTCAAGGAAGAGCAGCAACATCGTGAAGTGGCAGATAGTTTGCGACAGGTGGCGACCGCGCTCAACAGCAGCCCGGATTATGAAACGGTTATCGACAAAATCCTGGAGCAGCTTCACCATGTTATCCGGTACGACAGCGCCGGCATCTTTTTACAAGACGGCGACGATTTATTGCTGACCGGCGGCGACGGGCTTGGCAAAGATGTTATCGGGTATCGCATCCCGCTTGATAGCAAAATCCGGACGGCTTACGTTTTTAATCACCGGCAGCCTCAAATTATCCCCGATGTTCTGCAAGACCCTTATTGGGAACAAAAAGAAGGCAGCGAACAAATTAGAAGTTGGATGGCGACCCCCCTGGCCATTGGTAACGAGGTTGTTGGTGTTTTAACCGTAGATAGCTTCCAAACAAACTCCTATCGTGAAGATGATGTAATCATTGCCCAGGCGTTTGCCAATCAGGCTACGGTTGCTATTAGAAACGCCCGCCAAATACAACGCACCGAAGAAGCCCTGCATGAAACCAGAACCCTGTACCGCATTGGAAACATTCTGGCAAAAACCCCGGATATGCAGCAGGGCATAGAAAAGGCCCTGGGCCACTATCTAAAAGCCCTAAATCTGGAACAGGGCGGCATCTCGCTGTTTGATTTTGACCTGACTGGCGGCAAACTGCACGCCCTCTACCAAAACGGCCAACCCCGGCCCATTGGCCAAACCATCAACATTCGGTCGGCGGTTTATCAGCATCTTATTGCAACCCGCAAACCGGTGCCCATTTTTGATGCGTATAACGACCCATTTTTGCGTGACAACCGGGAACTAACCATCGCTTTTAATATCAAATCAATTTTATTTGTGCCCCTGATTGCACGCGGGCAGGTTATTGGGGCGCTTGGCGCCGACACCACCACTACACACCGCCACTTCTCTACCCGCGAAATTAACCTGGCTCAAGCCGTGGCCGACCAAATTGCAAGCGCCATAGAAAACAGCCGCCTTTTTGAAGAAGAACATCGCCAGCGCCAAATTGCAGAACAAACCCTGACCAAATTGAAAGCCACGCAAAAGCAGCTAATTCACCAGGAAAAAATGGCGTCTTTGGGGGTACTCACCGCCGGCATTGCCCACGAGATAAAAAATCCGCTGAACTTTGTCAACAACTTTGCTGTAATGTCAATTGAGTTGGCGCGCGACCTGCAAGAAATGTTAACAAAAATAGAAATAGAGGGGCCGCATAAAAAAGAAGTTAATGAAACCATCAATAATCTGGTATTTAACGCAGAGCAAATAAACGAATCGGGCAGACGGGCGGACCGCATTGTGCGCAGCATGTTGCTGCATGCCCGTGGAAAAACCGGACACAAACAAACAACCGACATTAACCACCTGCTGGATGAGGCCATTCATTTGACTTATCACAGTATGCGAGCGAAAATTAACGGATTTGATGCCACGATCAAGACGGGTTACGACCCTGCGGTAGAGCCGCTGCCCGTAATTACCCAGGACCTGAGCCGGGTTTTTGTTAACATTGCCAGTAATGCCTGCGATGCCGTCAATGAAAAACGCAAAAAATCGGGTGATGAATACCAACCAATCCTAAAAGTGTCGACCCAAAATCTTGGTGACCGGATAAAAATTACCATTTGGGATAACGGCGTTGGCCTGGCCCCCGATGCTCAGGAAAAGCTGTTCAACCCGTTTTTTACCACCAAACCAACCGGAGAGGGAACCGGCCTGGGGCTATCCATCAGCTACGAAACCATTACGCAGGCTCATGAGGGCAGCATCAATATTAACTCAAAAGAAGGGGAGTTTACCGAATTTGTCATCACCCTGCCCAAACACATTCAGTAAACTTTTGGAGAAAATATGCCAATTCAAATCCTGGTAGTAGATGATGAACCAAACCTCCAATCACTTATCCGGCAGATATTCAGAAAAGAGACCCGGCAAGAAGAATACACGCTTTTGTTTGCGCTTAACGGCGCACAAGCTCTGGAAATGCTGCAAACCAATCCCACCATCGATATTGCGCTCACCGACATCAATATGCCCACAATGGACGGGTTAACGCTGCTGACAAAACTGTCGGAGATTAAACCCAGCCTTAATCCGGTGCTTACGGCCGTTATCTTTTCTGCTTACGACGATATGAAAAATATCCGCAAAGCTATGAATGAGGGAGCATTTGATTTTCTCACAAAACCGCTGGACCCGGCAGATTTGCGGGTTACGGTACAGAAAACGGCGCAACATGTACAGCGGCTTAAATCCGCCATCCAACAAGAGAAACAAGCCAGGGAAGCCCTGCGCCGTATCAACGAGGAGCTGGAAATGCGTGTCAAGCGGCGCACAGCAGAACTGACCGCCGCTAACGTTGCTCTAAAAGCCGGCAACGCAGAGCTGGACGCTTTTGCCCGCACTGTGGCTCATGACCTGAAAAATCCATTAGGGATTATCAGCAGCTACAGCAGCATATTACTGGAGGCGGGGGCCGGTAATGAACTATCACCGCAAGAGCTTGAGATAATTTTTCTGGAACTCAATAAAATCAGTCAAAAAGCCGTGAATATTATTGACGAGTTATTGCTGCTGGCCGGCGTGCGAAGATGGCAGGCTGATTTGCAGCGGTTGGAAATGGGCGCAATTGTGGCGCGGGTGCAGAAACGGTTTGAGTTGATGATAAATGAATATCAGGGCAAAATTGTTTTGCCCCGCCGGTGGCCGGTAGCCGTTGGGCATGTCCCCTGGGTTGAAGAAATGTGGGCCAATTATTTGAGCAACGGTCTAAAATATGGAGGAAAGCCACCACCCCTGGAATTTGGCGCAACCCCACTCTCAAACGGGATGGTGCGCT
>CAYWSS010000640.1:0-3675 GCA_964460505.1 uncultured Caldilineaceae bacterium
ACTGAAATCATAGTTCAATCGGAGAAAATAGTCAGATTTTGACCCGAAAATCGAGTGGACCTAATAAAGCGGCCCCACAGGGACGTGCGGTCTGGAAACAGGAAAGTGATTATCATCAACGCAGCCTGGCTGAAACAGGTATGTTTCGTTTGAAGAAGATATTTGGCCCCGGCTTGTTGGCCCGCCACCTGAAATGTCAGCAAACCGAGGTGCGGCTACGGTGTGTGGCCCTCAATCGTATGACCGCTTTGGGTATGCCTGATAGTTATCCCGTGGGGCTAGCTTGATGCCACCCCCATAGCAACTTGTGGCATCGTTCGCCTTTTCGGCCCTCCTATCCCGATTTATGCAACAAAGCCAGATAATCCGGCTAACAATTTGGATCGTCCGGAATACAAAAGCCCCGATCGGTAATAAACCGGGGCTTTTTGATCTTATTACAGACGAGAAGTCAAAACCCCATTTCGTGGTATTGATAAAGGGGGCAACTGTAGTGCACAACACCGATTGACTGGATTTTCTCTGCTATTCTCCTAAACCGTCAATGCCTCAGTCAAAGCAATCGTTCCGATGCAGACGGATAGATTTAACCTACACCGCCACATTTAAGCTGCCGATATCTTTAGCCTTCCGCTGCCCTACTGATTGACCCAAAGCAACATTCACATAGGTATTTAGGCTCACCCCCTCCTGATTGGCGATCTCTACCAGTTGCCTGTGCAATGATTTGGGCAATCTCACTACAAATTTACCGCTGTAATCTTCCACCTTGCGCGGTAACGGGATTTCTTCACCGGCTTCAAGGGCATCCTCTATCCAGGCCCGCTTGGCATCGACTATCATCACACTCAATTCTTCGAAGTTATCTGCCTGCGTCATACATCCGGGCAGTTCCACCACTTTGGCAAACCAGCCGGAGTAGCCTTCGCCTTCATCCTGAGTGATTTCCAGGGTATACGGTAATCTCAAGTAATCTTCAACTTTCATATTGTTCATATCAACCCCGCCTCTTCCAGTAAATCCAATACTTCCCTGACATAAACAGGCAATATAAATGGTTTTTTGATTGGAACGGTAATCCGGCCACACGCCTTTTGGCTGAATGTCACGTGACTGCCTCTTTGTCGTTTCTCAAATCCCAATCCTGACAGCAACGTGTCAATATCATCAAAACGCACATTTTTGGGATTTTGGCGTAATTTCTCAAGCAGTTTCTCTCGTTTACTCATCAAACCCCGCCTGTGGTACTTAATATAGTACTATTCTAGCTTGTTATCGCCATAATAGCAAAGCTGAATATCAAAACCACAACCCGACGACTTACGAAGCTGTATAAAACGGCTGTTTTTAATAACTGACGCCATGTGCAACTTTTCATAAAGAGGGGTAATCTTGGAAGAAACTAACCGGAGGGTCCCCCTATGTTCGATGAGACTTTGTATATCATTGCCGTCTATTGTGTGATCGATGATGTTTACCGCCAGTTGTTTCCAAATGGTGTCCAGTATCGCGGCTTTGCTCCGCAATTGAGCGATGTGGAGGCCTTGACGATTGTGATTGTAGGCGAATACCCGAGCCTGGAACGGGACAAAGCCATCTTTGAGTACTTTTACAAACATTATCGAGTCTGGTTTCCCGGCTTAACCGACCGCAGCCCCTCGTCCGACAATGGGCGAACTTGTGGCAGATAGAGCAGTTGATTTGGCAACATCTGGTCAAACAGAGTGGGGCTGATCAAGCCTCTATCCAGATTATCGACACGTTACCGGTGCCGGTGTGTGGCCTACGCTGTTACAAAAGACGATGTTTTCGTTAAACTAAAACTTTCAATTGACAAAAACAAGGTACTCCTTTAGGTATTTTTATCCCGGTTGGTGGAACATCTCGTCGGGTGAGCGACCGCCCAATTCCGGGCGCGGCGTGCTGTTCCACAAAGCCATCAACTCCGCGAGGCTCTTGTTGGCTTCGTCAATATCTTCCACCCGGTGACTTTCCAGCCAAAGCGGCACCAGTTCGTTGGGGCTGTCCGTCTCGGCAATCAGCTTCCGCCACTCCGCTTCGGTCAACGGGCGTTTCTTCCGTTTGGGGCGTTTCCCGCCGCCCGCCTGCCCGGCTTCGTTCTGAAAACGGGTCAAAACATCGACCATCTCCCGCGCCTGCGCGTCTGCCGGGTCGAGCTGCAACACCCGACGGACATAGACCAGCGCCTTCTCGACATCCTGTTTGTAGGCATAAACCATCGCCAGATCGGTCAGGGTCGGCGTATGCGTTGGGGCTATCCGCATCGCTTTTTCCAAATGTTTCAACCCCTCCCCGCTCTCCGGGTTTCGGTTGAACAACGACCATCCCAATGCACGATGGCATTCGGCGCTTTCATCCGCCGGAGCCAGGCGCAACGCCTGCTGCAACGCCGAAATTGATTGCTCCCAATCTTCCTGCACCGAATACGCAAATCCGAGCAGGTAATACGCCTGATGACTCTTCGCATTGAGTTCGACGGCTGTCGCAGCGTGCCGGATTGTCTGCGAAAGTTGCCGCAGGCTGAGGCTGACATCGGCCATTGCCAGGTGAACCTGTTCGGCCAGTGCCGGATCATCCGTTGTCAGCGGCAGGAGTTTCTTCAGTTGGCGTAACGCCGGTTGATATTTTCCGCGATCCAGCAGGCGCAGGGCTTCTTCAAACTGCGATTCAGAATCGTTCATTTTTCTGCGCACCATTTGTCACTTCTCCGCGTTGAACAGGTTTAGTCGGCCAATCAGGGAAATAGCATCTCCTCCGGCCATTTGAATGATTTGTGTACGATCTCATTTTGTGTGATGGAAGGTATATTCATCAAGCAATCGTCGAATCATTCGCTGGTATGAAATATTGCGCCTGGTCGCCTCTTGCTTGAAGAATTCCACACTCGCTTTGCTCAGGGAAATGGTTATCTTCACCGTTTCTTCCCGAAGGACCAACTCTTCCGGGCTGGGGAGAAAGTCGGCCACCGGCCTCACTTCCTCAATAGGCCCGTCGCTATAGTTGATTTTGTTCTTCATAAATCTGCCTGCCCTTACGCCAATAACCGGCACCAAATATCCGGATCTGTTACTCACGATAAGTAAATCGTACCGTTAGAATTCCGCCGTCTACCTCTCCAAGACAAAAGTATCGTTGTTCGTCTTGAGTACTATGAGTGACATCCTCCAATATGACACGGTGGGGGTCGGCAAATGCATATTGGGCTAAAGCAAAGGATACGCCATGCTTGTTTTGGCTGCTGTGATCTTTTTCGATATCCCATTCGAAATTGGGGCGTTTGAGTGTTATGCCTAAACTCATTGGTAACAAGTTAAGGAAAATTCAGTTTTGTCAAATTAGCTCACAGAAATCGAATTTGACTAAAAATCGCATCTGGACCTGTTTCTGAACTCAATCACCTGGCTCTAAATCGAAGTTTTCTGCGGCATCAGCTTGAAACAGCACCCAAATTACTTGAGGCTTAACAAAAAGAGTGCGAAATTGGCTCTGATTTTTTAAGGTTTCGATGTGATTTTGCTCTTGATAAATTGTCAAAAACCTTAACTTGTTACTGATGGCCTAAACTATACCATATGTATGGCTATATAGCAATACAATACATTAATTGGGAGCAGGTGATCGATTTGACCGGTGTGACAGGTGTTACCTTATCCG
>CAYWSS010000641.1:0-3670 GCA_964460505.1 uncultured Caldilineaceae bacterium
GGCCAGATTGCGGACAAACGCCATACTGCGCGCCGCCCCCCGCTGTTTTGCCACGCGGAAAACCGCGCGGCCCTTGTCCGCGGGCGCCCACCTGCCCCGCCACTACAAGCTGCCCTTCCGCTCCGGGGGCAATTTTACCGCCTCGCGCATCCCCGATGCCCAGGCCGGTTATGAATCGGCCGGCACGATGTTGCCCACGGTGCAGGCGGGCACCAACTTTGTGCTGCACGCCGCCGGCTGGCTGGAAGGTGGGTTGATTAGCGGTTACGAAAAGTTAATTCTGGATGGCGAGACGCTGGGTATGATGGCCCGCTACGTGCGAGGCATCAGTCTGGAAGCGGATGAGTTTGCCTGGGATGCCTTTGCCGAGGTCGGGCCGGGTAATCATTTTTTAGGTTCGGCCCACACCATGCGCCACTACGAAACCGCGTTTTACCAGCACAAAGTGTTTAACATGGACAATTACGAAAAGTGGGAAGAAGAGGGCCGGGAAGACAGCTACAAAAAAGCCAACGCCATCTGGAAACAGATGTTAAAGGATTACGAAGCCCCACCGCTGGATGCCGCCCTTGCCGAACACCTCAACGCCTTTGTGGAACATCGCCGGGCGGAGATTAGGGAGGGCAAGCCGCGTTCGGAGTGGATGAAATAGCGCTTTCGGTGCGGCTTTACATCAACGGTGAATTATGAATTGTGAAGTTTTTATTCATAATTGACCATTCACTATTCACAATTGTAGTTTGGTCGCAACCATCACGTTTTACTGCGATAATCAACAACGAAAATGGGTTATTAGGCATCAGGAACCAGGAACTTGTACTTCCCTAACTCCTAAATCCCAACCCCTAACCCCTGATTTACAAGGAGCAATCAATGGCAGACACCATCATCAGTTCAAAAACAAAAGAAGTGGTTATCGGAGCGGACCGCCCGTTTGTTATCATTGGCGAGCGGATTAACCCCACCGGGCGCAAGGCGCTGGCGCGGGAAATGAAAGACGGCAACTACGAGCGGGTCAAAAAGGATGCGTTGGCCCAGGCAGAAGCCGGCGCCCACCTGCTTGATGTCAATGCCGGCATTCCGCTGGCCGACGAACCGGCCATTCTGGCCGAAGCCATCCAATTGGTGCAATCCATCACCGATGTGCCGGTCTCCATCGATTCTTCAATTGTGGAAGCGCTGGAGCGAGGGCTGGCAGTGGCCGAGGGAAAACCGCTGCTCAACTCTATTACCGGAGAGGACGAGCGGCTGGAACTGCTGCTGCCGCTGGTAAAAAAGTGCGGCTGCGCGTTCATTGGCATCAGCAACGATGAAACCGGCATCAGCCAAGACCCGGATGTGCGCTTTGCCGTGGCCAAAAAAATTGTCGAACGCGCCCAAGATTACGGCATTCCTCGCGCCGATGTGCTCATTGACCCGCTGGTGATGCCCATTGGAGCCATGGCCGGCGCCGGTCGCTCGGTGTTTAGAATTTTGAACCGCTGCCGCGATGAGCTGGGGGTCAACACCTGCTGCGGCGCATCAAACGTATCATTTGGGCTGCCCAACCGGAAGGTACTGAACGGCACGTTTTTGGCAATGGCTATGGCCAACGGGTTGACCAGCGCTATCACCAACCCCATCGAGCCGGAAATCAAGCAAGCCATTATGGGCGCGGATGTATTTATGGGTACCGATGAAAACTGCCTGGCCTGGATAGCGGCCAACCCATCTGCCCCGCTCTTGGCAGGTGGCACCGGCCGCCGCCAACGCCGTGAGCGCAGAGGCCGTCGCAAGCGAGAGCAGGAAAGTTAGCCCCGTGCCTGATAAAAAACAAGCCCCGGAGTCCGGCATTCAGTCTGTGCAGCGGGCGGCGGCTATTTTGCGCTGTTTTACCAGAACCGATACCGAATTGGGCGTAATTGCTATCAGCAAAGATTTGGGTTTGCACAAAAGCACTGTTTCCCGGCTGCTGTCAACCTTGCAACAGGAAGGCTTTGTTGAGCAAAATCCGGAAACCGGCAAGTACCGGCTGGGCTTGACGCTGGTCACGCTGGCCGGCATCGTGCTCGACCGGATTGATTTGCACGCGGTGGCCCGGCCTCATCTGGACAGCCTGGCGGAGCGCACACAGGAAACGGTCAATATTGTGGTTTTAAGCGGCGGGGAATGTATGAATATTGGTGGAGCGGCCAGCCCGCGACCCATTCAGTATGTGGGGCGCATTGGCCGGCGCACGCCCGTCCACTGTACCTCGGCCGGTAAGGTACTGCTGGCCGATTTATCGCCGGAGGCGTGGCGCGCACTGCTGCCCAAAACGTTGCCCCGGCTGACAAAACATACCATCGTCAAGCGCAGCGCGCTAGAAGAAATATTGCCGGAAATTCGCAAACAGGGCTACGCCATTACCCACGAGGAACATCAGGAAGGGTTGAGTGCCATCGCCGCCCCCATTGTTGGCCACACCGGGCGGGTGCAAGCCGCCGTCACCGTATCCGGCCCAACCTACCGCATGGGGCCGGACGACATCAACATTTTTGTTGAGCCGGTCCGTACCACTGCGGCGGAAATATCGGGGTTGTTGGGGGGGGTTACGTGACAACTTCGTATTACGTAATACGCCCTGGGTCTATAAATTCCAGCAGGAATATTTAGCCCACCCCCACCCCAAACTCCTGGCCCGCATCCCACAGAATGTCCCAGAAATATTGCCCCAGCGAGCGGGCCACATGCAGATAATAAACCGGCGTATCTCCCTGGTCGCAGCGGGCGATGAGGGTTTTTATTTTTGCGGCGCTGGTCTGTTTGACCTGCATTGAGGGGAAAGCTGAATCGTGGAAATCCAGCCCGCAGATTTTGCTCAACACATCGCCTGCGGCCGGGCCGGTCAGTTTGACCACGGCTTTTCCGTGAGTGACATCGGTCGCGCGTACCGATGGTTGATTTGATGTCAGCCCTGCCTCCAACTCGGAGGCGGCGGATATTCCAAACAGATACAACTCACCCGGAGTGAGCCGGGCCAGCAGCCCGCCGTCTGCCGCGATTACATCGCCGGGGGTGGCCGGGATGCCGGCAAATTGACTCTGCAAAGATTGCGCGGCGTCGCCCTGAATCAAAATTGCCGGCGCTCCGGTTAAATCAGTTATCTGCACGCTGCCCGATGCGATTGAATCGGGCGGCTCAGTAACAATTGGGCTTTGAAATACAGGTTTATAATCGGTCATAAGAATTCCTCTCGAAAATTCGGCATGGTTTAGTTTACACAGGCGGTATAGATGCCCAGAAAAAAATTTTCCTAAATTACATCCGTATTGCGTATTAGCCCCTTCTTTACAAAATACGCAATACGTATTACGTAAATCGTTGGGCGAAAACTTTTCTGGAGTGCTATATTATACCACTACTCCGGAATATTAACCTGTACACTCTTTCGGTTTTGGGCAGCCGGAGAAATAGATATGGAACCAGAATTAATTAAACGTCCCTTTTCAGCAGTAAGAAAATGGTGAATGGTAAATTATTGCCGATAAAAACCTGTTCCTCACGACAAGCTCAGGACAGGCTTTGAGCGTAACCGAAAGAATCATCACCGTCAGCCTCAAAAACATCCAAAAAACAGTGGCTCTCCGGTAAATTCTGATTTGCCTGAACAAGAAGCGCAAAAGATTTACGATGGTTTATCTCAACGAGA
>CAYWSS010000642.1:0-3665 GCA_964460505.1 uncultured Caldilineaceae bacterium
TTAACTCTCAACTGCTGTTGCAAACTTTCCAGTTAATGGCCGGCTTCCCCAATATCTCTATTTTTTCACCGGCTTACGGTTCATCTCCAGATAGACCCGCTTGTTAAATTAGATTTACTTTTCAGTTACTTTCTCTCTAAAAGTATCGTCCAATTCTTTGGAACTCTTCTAGACCTCTAGCGTACTACATTTGGAGGGGACTTGTCAATACTATTTTGACATAAAAGCTTAAAGTTTTTGATACTGTGTTTATTCTCCAACTTCAATCGCCCCTCTTTTATTGCATCAATGCAATACTCCCCAGATTCGCTGGTGGTGCAGAACGATGGGGGTAATTCAGGAGAAAGCCACGCCCCATACCCGCTGGTTCATCCAAAAAATTGAGGTGCCCCCCGGCTTGAAATTCTCTATTGCTAAATTAATAAAAATCGGGTTTAATATCAGCAACGTCTAAAAATGGAGAGACAATTAATGTCTAACGCTGATTTAATTTTAACCCTTGGAAAAGTAATTATCGCTGCGGCCTGGGCAGATGGAACCGTGACCCAGGATGAAATCAACAGTTTGAAGGATTTAACTTTCAAACTGCCGGAACTGACCACCCACCAGTGGGCAGAACTGGAAATTTACATCGAGACCCCGGTTGATGAAGCCGAACGGGGGCGTTTGATTAACAATTTAAAAAAGGTTATTTCGACGCCCGCTGACAGAGCATTGGCCGTGCAGACGCTTGATGATATGGTCAACGCTGATGGTACAGTAACCGCCGGTGAGCAAAAAGTGGTTGATGAAGTCAAGGCTGCCATCGACTCTGCGGATAAAGGAATATTTGGCAAATTTTCAAACCTGCTCGACACCATGTTCAACCGGCGTGCCCAGGCGTTGGCCGGCGCTCCCAATCGAGAGGCGCACTTTGAGGATTACATCAAAAATAAGGTGTACTACAACGTTCAGCGCCGCCTGGAAAAAGGGGAAACTGAGCTGGATATTCCCGATGCGGAGTTGCGCAAGCTTTGTATGGCTGGCGGAATTATGGCCCAGATTGCCGGAATTAATGATAAAATTACCGATGAAGAATTTGCCACAATTGTTAATGCCCTGCAATCTGCCTGGAATCTCAATCAGGAGCAGTCGACATTTGTAACCGAAGTGGCGCTGCTAAAAGAGTCTGCCGCATTTGACCATCTGCGCCTGGCCCGGGAATTTGTAAAAGTTTGCACCCACGAGGAAGCTATCCAATTCCTGGATGTGCTGTTCCAGATTGCAGCAGCCGATGGTCACGCCTCAAGCGATGAGATGGAGCAAATTCGCAAAATCTCCGCGGAACTTTTGCTGTCAAACAAACAATTTATTGAGGCCAAAAAGAAAGTGCCACGCCAACTGCGACAGCAATAACACCACACATTTTTGAGTTCAGGCAGCGCTCAGTTATTACATAAAAATGTAACCGTGGTTAAATATAAAAATTGGCATGGGTTTCAATTTAGTGCTATAATCTCTCTATTCTGGAGGCGGTCAATTTGGTTGCAAAGATAGCACAAATTTGGCATTGGATGCAGACCTGTCGCCCGTTACGTTTTGTAGCGAAATATTAAGCCAGACAGCGCTATGTCAACTGAGCATAGCGCTGTTTTTATTTCCTCACAAAGGAGGACATTGAGGCTCGCGCTTGGTTGGGGGTGGCCTCCCCAGACGGTATGGTAGATAATGCACAAAGTGACAGCAAAAACTATAAAACAAAGGAGATTTATAAATGGCATTAGGTGGATTTAAAGACAATGTCGCCTGGGTAAACCTGAGCGATGGCAGTGTGGAATACAAAGGCATCGCCGATGATGACGCCAAAAAATATCTTGGCGCGCGTGGTTTGGGTGTAAAATACGTATTTGACAACGGCCCGGAAGTTGACCCGCTCTCCCCCGAAAATATTATGTGTGTCATGGGTGGCCCCTTAACCGGCACCGACGTAAATATGAGCGGCCGGCTGTGCGTTGTTACCAAATCGCCCTTAACCGGCACTGTAACCGATAGCCATATGGGCGGCTGGACCGCGGCCAAAATGAAATGGGCCGGTTTTGACGGGCTGGTATTTAAGGGCAAAGCCGACAAGCCGGTTTATGCCTATCTTGAAAATGGCAAAGTAACGCTGCACGATGCCTCTGACGTGTGGGGGAAAGGCGTCCATGAAACGTTGGATACCCTGTGCGAACGCCATGGCGGCAAAGAAAAAAGCGGCAAGGGCGCCGTTGATGGCATGGCCATTGGCCAGGCCGGTGAAAACCTGGTGAAGTTTGCCTGCTGGGTTAACGTCGATGACCGCGCCGCCGGACGTGGCGGCACCGGAGCCGTGGGTGGCAGTAAAAATCTGAAAGCTATCATTATCAAGGGTGATAAATCGGGCAAGCCGCAACCGGCCAACAAAGAAGCCGATAAAGAAGCCCGCAAGCATGCCCTGAGCACTATCATGGCTGAGGAAAACATTACCTCGCCGTCGCGGGTTAAAGACGGTGTGGTAATGGGCGGCGGGTTAAGTGCTTATGGCACCAACGTGTTAATGAACATCACCGATAGCATCGGCGCGTTGCCCACCAGAAACTCACAACAAACCGCATTTAGCGCTGAACATGCGGAAAAAATGTCGGGTGAGTGGGTTAGAGACAATATTCTGGTGGATGAACCGACCTGCCATGCCTGCCCGGTGGCCTGCAAGAAAGAAGTTGAAATTACCGAAGGCCCCTACAAAGTACGTATGGAGAGCATGGAGTACGAAACAGCCTGGTCTTTGGGGGCCAACTGCGGCAATGACGATGCCGCTCCTGCGGCCTACATCATAAATATGGCCAATGACTACGGTTACGATGCTATTGAAATTGGCCAGGTTTTGTCCGTATATATGGAAGCCAGCCAGCGCGGTTACACCAACGGCGACGGCAACCTTGAATGGGGCGATGGCGCGGGGATGGTTGAAGCAGCAAGGAAAGTTGCCATGCGTGAAGGCGTGGGCGACAAACTGGCTGAAGGCCCCGCCGGTGCAGCCAAAGCCTGGGGACATCCCGAACTTTCTATGGATGTGAAAGGCCAGGGTATTCCGGCCTACGACCCGCGTGGCTTAAAAGGCATGGGCATTGCTTATGCCACCAGCAATCGCGGCGCCTGCCACCTGCGTGCTTACACCCCTGCTGCCGAGCTGGGCATAATGCCTTTTGGTTCGCTTAAGGTTGACCCGCTGGAATGGAAGGGCAAAGGTGAACTGACGATGATCTTCCAGAACGTGCACGCTGTATCAGACTCACTGAATTTGTGCAAGTTCTCAGCCTTTGCCGAGGGTATGGATGAGTACACCGCCCAGTTTAATGGCGTAACCGGCCTGAACTACAGCGTTGAAGAACTGCTTCAGTGCGGCGAGCGTATTTACAATCTGGAACGCCACTACAATAATCTGGCCGGCCTGGGCGAAGGCTCGGATTACCTGCCCAAGCGCTTTACTGAAGAAGCCAGCACTATGCCCGGCTCAGAAGGGCACGTGTGCGAACTTGACCAAATGCTTGAAGAGTACTACGAAAAACGCGGTTGGGTTAACGGCGTTGTGCCGGAAGAAAAGCTCAAAGAGTTGGGAATTGTCTAACGTTTTTGGGTTGAATGTTTAAAAATAAGTTGCGTCTTAG
>CAYWSS010000643.1:0-3653 GCA_964460505.1 uncultured Caldilineaceae bacterium
TCAACAGGTACTTGACAATGATTGAAGCGGTAGACCTGACAAAAAAATTCGGCGAATTTGTGGCCGTATCCGATGTGTGTGTCCATGTAGCCGAAGGTGAAGTTGTGGCCTTTTTGGGGCCAAACGGAGCCGGAAAAACTACCACCGTCCGCATGCTCGGTTCCATTCTGAAACCTACCCGTGGATACGCCCGGATAGCCGGATACGACTGCGTTAAAGATGCTCGCCAGGTGCGGCAAATTATCGGCCTGCTAACCGAATTCCCCGGCCTGTATTTGCGCATGAAAGGGCTGGAATATCTGCGCTTTTTCGGCAAATTGCAGGGTATGTCTCGGGACGTCATCAAAAGCCGCAGCGAAGAACTGCTCAAACGCTTTGAATTGTGGGATGCCCGCGACAAGCAACTGGGCAAATATTCAAAGGGGATGAAACAAAAGCTGACCCTGGTCCGGGCGATGTTGCACGATCCCCTGGTTTTGTTTTTGGATGAACCAACCTCGGCCATGGACCCGCACAGCGCCAAATTAGTGCGAGACTCCATTGCAGATTTGCGCCGCGAAAACCGCACCATTGTCCTGTGCACGCACAATTTGGCCGAAGCCGAACAACTGGCCGACCGCATTGCCATTATCCGGCGCGGGCAACTGATTGGCCAGGGCACACCTCTGGAGCTGAAACAGCAACTGCTGGGTGACCCAATGATGGAAATTCGTCTGGCCGGGGAGATGAACGGCTTGGTGGGCTATCTGGACGACAAAGTCAACGTGATAAATTATGGCGATGACTGGGTGCGCTACACCGTACCCGACCCGACCCGGTTCAATCCCTCTCTGCTCAGCGAATTGGCCCGCCAGGATGTATCGGTGGTTACGCTGAGCGAGGTATCCCGCAGCCTGGAAGAAGTCTACCTGCGTATTGTAGAGAGCGACCAACAAGCCGAAGCTCTGGCTCACACGCCGGACTTGGACAGTAAAGGGGAAGGGAATTAGATGGCCGTTCGCACCTTGCCCCGTTCCCAACCCGGTTCGCTGAAACGGGCGTTGGTTATCACCCGCCGCGAGATGACCGACAGCCTGCAGGATTGGCGCATTCTCACCCCCATCATCATCCTCACCCTCATCTTTCCATTCATTATGGATTTTACTTCGCGCTGGGCCACCAACTGGGTCTCTCAATTTGCCGACCCTATTTTAATCGAGCGGCTGAACCCGTTCCTGCTGATGATTGTGGGCTTTTTCCCCATTTCCTTTTCCTTGATTATTGCCCTGGAATCGTTTGTTGGTGAAAAAGAGCGCAACAGCATCGAGCCAATTTTATCGATGCCGCTCAGCGATCTGGAACTTTACCTGGGTAAAATGCTGTCCTCGCTGCTGCTGCCCCTGGGAGCGGCCTATTTAGGCATTACCGTTTTTTTGGTGAGCCGCTTTTTTACCTCGCCGCCGTGGGTGCCACCGCTGGATTTGGCTATCCTGATGATTCTGCTGACCACCGTTGAAGCTTTTGTGATGGTGGCCGGCGCGGTTGTTGTTTCCAGCCAAACCACCAGCGTGCGCGCCGCCAATCTGTTGGCCAGCTTTATCATTATCCCTATGGCGCTGCTAATTCAGGCAGAAAGCATTGTGATGTTTTACGCCCAATATAGCGCGTTGTGGTGGTTTGTAGGCGCATTGTCGGTAGTGACCATCCTGTTGGTGCGCATGGGTATCCATATTTTTAACCGGGAAGAAATTCTCTCCAAAGAGATGGATGAACTGAATCTCAAAAATAGCTGGCGCGATTTTAAGGGCTATTTTCTACGCCCGCCGGATATGGCTGCGCGACGCGGAAATCAGGTTGCAGAAAAACTGGACCTGCTTCGTTTTTATAAGCGCGATATTCCATATTTGCTCAGAGCGCAGCGCGTACCTTTTTTTGCAGTGCTCGCCGTAACGGTGGCTGCCATTTTTCTGGGGGCGCTCTTTGCGGCCAAATTCCCCATCCCACGTGAGGCATTTCCACTGGGCCAAATTACAGCCGATACGTTTAAGGATATTCAGAAAATACAATTTCTTCCCACTATTTCTACGTACTCAATTTTTATAAACAACCTTCGGGTAATTATTCTGGGCGGATTTGTCAGCATTTTTTCTTTTGGGGCGCTGACTCTCTTTCTGGGGCTGATAAACATTGGGCTGGTCAGCTTTATCATCGCCCAGGTGGTGATGCTCGGCTTTAACCCGTGGCTGTTTGTAACCACATTTATCCTGCCCCACGGCATCCTCGAAATTCCGGCTATCCTGATTGGGTTGGCGTTTGCCGTGCGGATTGGCGCGGCGCTGGTGTCCCCTCCCCAGGGGCTGCCGTTGGGGCAAACTCTGCTCCTGACCCTTGCCGATTTTATGAAGATACTGATATTTTTGATTGTGCCGATGCTGCTCATTGCCGCTTTTATTGAGGCCAACATAACCCCGCAGCTGGTACTGGCTGTCTACGGAAACTAAATGCCTATGAAAATCAGAATCCTGTCCGCCGATGATGTACGCCGGGCGCTGCCCATGGAGCAAGCCATCGAGGCGATGCGCAGCGCCTTTGGCCAGCTTTCGGCCAACCGGGCCGAACTCCCGCTGCGAACCCGCCTGAAAACTGACAAAGGCTTGATATTGTTGATGCCGGCCTTTCTCAAGCAGAGCCGGGAACTTGGCTTTAAAATGGTCTCAATCTGGGGCAATAATCCACAGCAGGGCCTGCCGGCGATTGTGGCCCTGGCCGCCGTCATCAACCCCGATACCGGCCAGCCCCTGGCTCTGATTAACGGCGAGGCGCTGACCGCCCTGCGCACGGGCGCCGGGGGCGGTCTGGCCGCCGATTTGCTGGCCCGGCCCGATGCGCGGGTCGTGGCCATATTTGGCTCCGGGGTGCAGGCGCGGGCGCAGCTCGAGGCCGTGCGCGAAGTGCGTCAGGTGCAGGAGGTGCGCATTTTTGGCCGCACCCCCTCATCCGTGGAGAAGTTTGCCGGTGAGATTACCGGACGAGAGAATGCGCCCCGGGTGTCCATTGCCGGCACGCGCAAAGAGGCCGTAGTTGGGGCGGACATTATTATTGCCGCCACCACCTCTGAAAAGCCGGTCTTTGACGGGCGCGATGTGTCGCCCGGCACCCACATAACCGGGGTTGGCTCTTACGCGCCGCATATGCAAGAGGTTGACGAGGTGACCGTTCAATATTCAAAAATTGTGGTAGATTCCTTAAAAGCCTGTCTGGCCGAGGCCGGTGACCTCATCATTCCACTGGAGAAAAATATCATCAGCAAACTGGATATTCACGGCGAACTGGGAGCCATTGTTAACGGCCAGATTCCGGGCCGGGAATCACAGGATGAGATTACCTTCTTTAAATCCGTCGGGGTAGCCGTGCAGGATGCCGCCGCCGCCAGCGCCGTCCTTCGCGCCGCAGAGGCTCAGAACCTGGGCACAATGGCTTTACTCTAATCAACTTGGGTGCGTTTCAAGTCAATTGTAGAACAAACTAACAGCTTGTTCTACGGCTGGATTTTTGCGTGCAACAGGAGTTAATGCGTTTGAGGGATTCTAATGCTGGCAGCTTGTCGGAAAAAGACCTTGCGGGTTTGCGATACTTGTTTTACCGGTGAAGTTACCCTGGTTATCCTGCTGATT
>CAYWSS010000644.1:0-3645 GCA_964460505.1 uncultured Caldilineaceae bacterium
AAGTTAAGTCCTCCCCCCTCAGGAGGGGGGAGTTAGAGGGGGGTAAGTAGTTACCGGGTATTGAGCTATTCCAGCCAGCCTACGCTATCGCCAATGGCAATAATGCCATCATCCAGCACTTCGCCAAAGGCTCCGCCGGCCCAGTTATCCCGCATAGCATCTTTCAGGCCGGGCAGGGCCTGATCCAGATGTTCGCACGGTTTTGTTTCTCCGTAAATTTGAATGCGGCAGGCGCCTACCTGCAACACCTTATGGCGGCTATCTTCCAGCCGGATGCCGCTGACCATCAAATTGGCCCGCCGTTCCGACGGGTCTAAATTGGCCCCCATTTTGGCCATCAGCGTTTCCCACACCTCTTTTTCTATGATAGTCACCTGGCGTTTGCCCCCCTGTCTGGCGTTGCCAACCAGCCCCTTGTTAGCCGCCAGCGACGCCTCATTTTGCGCATCCATCGGGCCACCTTTGACACGTTTAAGCCAGATGGCTTCAAGTTTTCCGGTTTGATTCATTTGCTTTCACCTCTTTTCTTAATTGATTTCTCAATTCAAACGGTAAGCCGGTTCAGTGCAGGTCAAATAACCAATATTGCGTACTGCGTATTTCGTATCCAGAGATCATTACAAAATACGCGGCACGCAATACGTAAATCGTTGGGCGAAAATTTTTCTGAAGTGTTATACCCCGATTTTAAAAAGTGACACGGGGAAAGGTAGCAGAAATATCGGGATTGTCAAAAGGGTCAGGCGTAGGCCAAACTTTCTCTAACGCTAATCGTGGTGGCATTACGGGCAGGCATCACCGAGGCCAGAATGGAAATGACAACTACCATGGCCAGCCAGATGAACATAGCCTGCACATTGTACCGGTAATCCAGAGCAATATCAAACATGGCATCACCCATAAGCGCAGACAGCGGCTTGCCCAGCCCAAAGGACAGCGGTACGGCAATGACCCAACTGATAACCCCTTGCAGCACACCTTCCAGAATAAGCATCCCCAGAATGATGGGTGTTTTGGCCCCAATAGCCCGCATCACTCCAATTTCGCGGGTGCGTTCGGTGACGCTGATGGAGAGCGACCCCATCAACCCGATACCGCCCACAATGGCCATAATTACAGCCAGGGCCATAAGCATGGGGATGTATTGGGCAAAAAAATTGTCGAAAAAGCTGCGCCGTTCGTAAATGGTTTGAGTATCGGCAATGTCCCAATTGCGCCGCTCGAACATTTCTTTGAGTTGGGTGGTTACGGCTTTGGCGGTGGCGGCGTTGTCGTGGTTGACCCGCACCAGCAGTTCGCTGCCGATGTTGTGTTTGGGGGTGGTGTGAAAAATGGCGGCTTGCGGCGCGTATACGTTATCCGGTTCCGGCACCACCGACACCACCCGGTAAAAACCCACGACCTGCCACTGCTGGTTGCCCAGGTCGCCCAAATTCAGGCTGACCATTTCTCCCGGCGCAATCTTATTCTCTGCGGCGGTTTCTTCATTAATGACAATGGCCCGGTAATCGTTGGGTTGCAGCCACCGTCCGGCCACAACTTTGGGTTGGTACATATCGCTGCCAACAGGAACCCCAATTAACCTGGCCCCAACGCCGGCTTCTTTGGTGCGTTGACCGGCCTTTAAGATAGAGGCCGGCCGGCTGAAACGCAGTTCGGCTTTGTCTACGCCCTCCACCTGCTCTGCCATTTTGACCACGCGATTGATGTGCTGGTTGTCTTCAAATACGAGTGTGGTCTGGTAAGTGCGCCGGTCCAGCTCGTTATCTACGGTCAGGGTAATAGAATTGGACAGGGTGGTCACCATCAAAAAGAGGGCGCCGGCGGTGATGAGTACCATTTGGGTCAGGCCCAGCCGCCCTTTGCGCCGAAACATGTTGCTCAAGGCCATGGCATTGGGGGCGGACAAAAAGCGGCTGCCTATCGATTTGATAAAGCGGTCGACCGGGTTGGCGCCAAAATTGCCGCCGAGGCCGTAGCCGGCAATTGCTTCCCGCACGGTAATGAGCGCGCCCCGGAAAATGGGGATGAGCGCGGCCACCAGCGGTACGCCTATGGCGGCTGCAACCTGCATCAACAGGGCGTTGGTGGAAAGCTGAAACTCGCTGTGGTCAATGTTAAAAATAGCCAGAAAGTATTTAGCAGAGCTGTGGGCCACATAAGCCCCAATGGGCAGGGCCACAAACAGGGCCAGCAAGCCGTACACCAGCACCCCGGTTAGATACACTTTGATGATGATACCGGTCTGGCCGCCCAGCGCTTTCATCACCCCAATCTGGTTGGTTTGCCCGGTGATAAGCGCCGACAGGGTATTGTACACCAGCACCACGCTCATAAAAAGCGACACCACGGCCAGCAATTTCAGGATAAGATTGAGGCCATCAAAAAATTGTTTACCCCAATGCTCGTCGGGTTTGTTGTAGAAAGTAACGCCCACCCCGATGCCTTCTTTGCCCAACCGGTTCTTTATCTCCGAGGCCACTGCCCGGGAGAATTCATCGCTAAAGGGGGATACCCGAACCAACAGCTGATTAAATTCGCCGTCGGGAATGCCAAATCGCTCCAGAGCGCGGGCATCCATAAAAAAACGGGGGTCGTCGCCAAAATCGGGCGAGGTCATAAAATGGTGCCGAAGTTTGCCGGTAATGGGCAGGGCACGGTCGGTGCCGTCCAGCTCAAAAATAACCTTGTCTCCAAATTTAAGCCCCAGATAATCCAGCGCCCGCATATCAATGCCAATGTTGTTGCGATGCGGCCACTGGCCCGCTTTCAGTTGGAGCAGGCTCAAATGTTGCTCGTCAAAGTTGGCCCGCATCGTAATGCGAGCCGGCTGCCAGGGGTCTTGGGGCGTCAGGCGATACCGGGTGGCGATTTCATTTTGCGCCTCTATCTCCTCTACCCCGTCAATGTTTTTTAGGCGGTCGGCCATGGTTTGATCGATGCGGTCATCAAGCATCATGGTCAGGTGAGCCGGGACGACGGAACTATGCACCCGGTTGAGATTGGGAATAAGTTGGTCAATCATCCCCAGAATTGCACCCAAAGCAAAAATTCCGGCGGCAATGCTCAGCACCGCCAGCAGGGTGCGAATTTTGTGGTACCACAGGTCTGCCCAGATTTTTTTCCAGATAACGCTCATGGTGTCTCTCCGTTGGTTAACAGGACTGGCCGGTTTCCTTTTGAAAGCCGTTTGTCTTTTATTAAACCAAAAAGATGGGGGGAGCGTCATCTACCTTCGGCTGTAACCGTTGGTTTTTCTCTATACCTTTTGGTAGATTTATTGTAACTGCCCCCCCCAGGAGGGGGAAAATTTTTATTTTCCCCTCCTGGGGGGGGGGGGAAAACGGGGAGAGGGGGGGCTGTTTTGCGGTATAAAATCGTTTAGCAAAGACTTTATAACTTATTGTTTCTTATTATAAATTACCACTTCGATCAATTATTGATCAGAATGTTAACGCTTATCTGGCAATGCGGTATTCGGGCTGTTGTGTCCACTTTTTCCACAGAGTTATCCACAGAAATTGTGGACAACTGCGCTGCCGGCACCGTGCCAACCACTTTAATCGCTAAAACATGAATCGAACCCCCGTTTTTCAGGTCGCGCTCAGGGCTCCGGTCATGCGAGTGTTTGATTATCTGCCCCCC
>CAYWSS010000645.1:0-3642 GCA_964460505.1 uncultured Caldilineaceae bacterium
GGTGGCTCGGTCGGAGACCGGCCACAGCACCGGGTTTACTGAACCTGTACAAACCATAACCAGCGATAAGCCGGAATGGATAAAGAAAGAAACAATCGTCGACTATACGACTGCTTTTTTGAGGCCCCAAACTCTTCAACGCTTATGGGATTAACCCTAAAATTAAATTGCCCTCAATAATGCCACAACTCAATTTTTTGGCGACAAGCTGCACCTCAATTAACAAATTAAACAGGGTGCAATTCCTTCAACTCCCAAGGTTGCTATTGGCTATTTTTGCCACGAACCTGCGGCACGAATTTTACTAATCATTTTTCTTTTTTCGTAACTACCCCCCTCTAACTCCCCCCTCCTGAGGGGGAGGACTTAACTTCTCCCCCGAATCGGGGGGGATTGAGGGGGGGGGTAAAAACGGCAAAAGGGCGCTACTATAAAAAAATATTACGGCAATACGCTGGCCTACACACAGATTGTTGACGCCGGCAATGCCCAGAGCGGTGATGCCTGCCCCGACCTTGCCAATTCTGATGTCATTGAACCCGGCCAGGTGTTGCGCCTGCCTCCCGCCGATGTAATGGCCCAACTGCTGCAAATGAGCCAGACCGCACCACCGGGGCTGTTGCCCAAGGAACCGGCCAACGCCACCTGCCCCTTGCAATGTACCTGTTCGCCCTCCCCCTGGCAGGGGGGGGGAGTTTGAACGCCTACTTTATGTAAATAGGGTTCGAATAAATCCAGCCGCGCGACCAGCCCCAATACCAGCGATGGAGTTCGACGCGATAGACGCCGGGCATTAATGTGCTGCACTGCAACGCTTTGCCGGTTGTTTCTTTAAACAGCTCGCCATCTTTAATTAAACAAATTTTTGCCCGGTGCGGGCTGACAACCCGGATTTTGGCGCTGCTTTGTAAGACCAGCGTGTCGCCCATAATAGCCTCATTGTCCCCACACACCGCCGAAAAGGAAAATCCTTTGGGCGAGGCAACCAGGTCGTTGCTGACGTAACAGTTACCCTTTTTGAGCGCATTGTAGACCTGCCGGCGGGCCTGATCTACGTCTTGGGCTAAAGGCTGGTTTGTGAGTAAGTGGGTGTTGATGGCCCGGAAGTTAAATTCGTAGGGATAAATAACGCGGGTCAGCATCCGCCACGTAATAGACCAGGCATGCGCGTCAGAATTGCCGATGGCCACCACCTTTTGCCCATTTGCCAGCAATTTATCCCACTTAGCGAGGGTTTCGGAGAACGGGGCATGCAAGACCCAGTTCGGAAAATACGCCCCCAGCAACGCTCTGGGCAGCGTGCGCATCCCCCACTTAGCGTCGGACATTGCATTCCACAACTCGATGCCGGTAAAGCCGGAGATGTTCCAACTTATCCAGGGATACATTGTTTTGGCTTCGGCGTAACCCGGCTTTTCTATGGGGTGCGCCAAAAAGGTAAGCCCCCCGCGTTCAGCAGCGGTGTCGATCAGTTTTTGTGGATTGGCAGCGGCTCCGTTCAGGTTGCTGCTGATAAAATGGCACAGCATATGATTACATTCCGGCTCAAGGCTTTGGTCATTTACCTCCTGCCCCATTAAACGCAGCACATTGCGTTGTGTGGCAGGGTCATTATACCAACCTTCAACCCCATCAACCCACGTATTGTGGTCGGTGTAAATTATAAAATCCAGCTCCGCGCGAGCCGCCGCCGAAGCAACTTCATCGTGGGTGCCGGTACCGTCAGAGGCAGTGGTATGCAAATGGAGGTTTCCTGCAATATCGTACATTTAGAATCACCCGGCAGTAAGTTAGCTGCAAATTTTACACTAACCGGACACCCGGCACAAATGAGCAAACCCGGACAAAGGAATGAGCCTGCAGAACGTGCAAGCAACTCCGGGCAACTTTATTTTCAAGGGAGGGGTAACAGAAAAAGAGTATATCCCGGTTATTCCGTGGGCACGGTAAAATGAAATGCGGCTCCGGCGACGTTACTATTACATTCGGCCCAAATTTTCCCCCCGTGGGCCTCTACAATATGCCTGGCTATCGCTAATCCCAGCCCGGTGCCCGATTCTTTCCTGTCTCGTGACCGGTCAACTTTATAGAATCGTTCAAAAATCCGGTCAAATTCATCGGGTGAAAAACCGACTCCTGTATCTGTTACAGAAATCTCCACCCATTCTCCTTTAACCTTAGCCTTACGGTCTTCTGAGGCATCACCATTTAGTTTTTTAGCCGAAACAGTCACGCCACCCTGTTCGGTAAATTTAATGGCGTTGTGGATTAGATTAGAAATTACCCGGCCAATCATGGTGTCATCTACTAACACCGGCATTTCTTTGCCAACCGCATTGTTGAGGGTGAGTTTCTTGCGATGCGCTTGCGGCTGGTAGCTTTCCAGTTGGGTTTGAATAATGGGTTGTAGCTGATGTGTAGACATCTTAAGCAGAATTTTACCCGATTCAATCATCGAGAGATCCAGTACCTCTTGAGCCAGGTGACTGAGCATATCAACCTGATTGGCAATTTTGGTAGTAAGGTCGTAGGCCAACGCCGGGTCTTCCAATCCTCCATTCAGCAATGTGTCTGTAAGTAATTGAATAGATGCTAACGGCGTGCGCAGTTCGTGAGAAATATTGGTCACAAAATCACGGCGGGCGCGGCTGAGTTTTTCCATCTCCGTAATATCGTGAATGGCCAAAGCAACCGCCACAGTCTCTTTATGTTCTTTGATGG
Source organism: uncultured Caldilineaceae bacterium (assembly GCA_964460505.1). Taxonomy (GTDB): domain Bacteria; phylum Chloroflexota; class Anaerolineae; order 4572-78; family J111; genus J095. The sequence continues at coordinate 2,722 of CAYWSS010000645.1, forward strand.
CGCGGGCATGAGCCTCCAGTGACCGGTCACCATAATTCAGGTAGAGCGGAGGCATTTTCTCGCCAACCAGCGAATGCACCACCAACTCTTGCAACTGATGCTGGTGTGTCCATGCCATAAGCGTGGTGCCTTTACCTGGCTTGCCAAACAACTGCCGGGCAACTTTGTTTGCACTGGAAATTTTACCGTCGCTTTCAACAATAACGAGCGCCTGGGTAGAGGCCGCCAGTAATTTTTTTCGCCGGGCCTTTACCTCTGATAACCGCTGCCTTGACGTGTTTAAACGTTCCAATGTTTTTGCAGACTCTATTTTTTCGCTACGTAATTCCCGTTTTACTTGCCGGTATATAACATATTGAATTACCACCACAATCAGCAGGCCAGTTGCTATCCACCACCCTAAAGCCAACATTTTCTGTCCTCGTATAAAATGTTCATAGTCAGGCACGCAGCGCCGCGGACCTTCGGCCGTCTAACGCCACTCCGCTGTTGCTGCGAGGCTGACTACGAGCAGGTAACAGCGCCTTACAAACAGCATATCGATATTTTAATCAGGATATCAATTTCAGTCCAGTGCCGTTTTCAAAGAACAGGCACCGGTAACTTCTCTTTGCTCAAAGAATTTACTCTCCAGCCGGCAGTGCAATCTTATTGTACCCGTTGTTCATTTTCTGCATACCTCCCGTAATTGTTAAAATAATCCGCTTGCAAATATTTACCACGCGGTCACCGGTTTGCTCCAGGTTGTGCGCCACCCAAAGCAGAAGCGTTGCCTGATCCATTTTTTTGGGATCGGCCATAATCCCGGCAATTATCTCGTACAAGTTCGTTGTTTATGCCACAAATTTGCGTTACGCCTTGCGGCGAAAATCATTTATTCATTATGTCATTGTAACTACTTCCCCCCCTCTAACTCCCCCC
>CAYWSS010000646.1:0-3641 GCA_964460505.1 uncultured Caldilineaceae bacterium
CCCAAGGCAGGCACAAGACCTGCCGCTACACCACGGAAAATACCAAAGACCCGCTATTTTCTTTCCATACAAAGTCCTGGAAAATGGTTACGGACAGCCCGAACTCAGCCAACCGTTGCTGCCGGCGGCAGTTTCAATTCTGTTGCCGCTGACGGGATCAACATAAACAGCGGTAAGGTAGTAGGCGGCGCAGGCGGGCAGCGGGCCAGAATCTATATATTGCCGGGTACTGTTCGATAACTGGCTTTCATCGGCAATTCTGGTAAACGGCCCCGAAACCGCAGGCGCCCGATACACTCTAAAGCCAATAATGGAATTTTCGGCGTCGTGCAGCCAGGACAGGGTAATTTGGCTGCCGGATTCAGAACCACTGATATTGTAAGGTGACGGCGGCACGGGAATTGGCGCTATTGTGAGCTGCAAGGATTCTTGTGCTGTTCCGCCATCTCCCGTGGCGGTGAGCTGGAAGACCTGAGCGGAAATTACGTTAGACAGGGTGTAACTGCCGGCCGGGGGTTGGTCGCCAACCCCTACCAGCGTCACCGTATCTGCATTTTGGGTGCTCCACAGCAGGTTTACGTTTGAGCCTGCCACCACCTGATAGGTGCCACTGCCCACCTGCGTCACCTGATCCGAGGCGCTCACACCCTGCGCCTCAAAGAACTCAATTTCAGGTGTGGGGGTTGGTGTGCCACTGGCGCTGCCCCCCCCGCCGCTGCCGTCTGCAGGATCGGTGGCCGATGGTTCCGGGGTGGGGGTGGCATCCATAAATTGAATTTGCGTGGTTTCGGATGCCTGTTCATGGCCGTTGTAAGCGGTCAGTACAAAGACAGTGGTGTCTCTGATAAAAAATTGAACCTCTCCAATTCTGGCCAGATTTGATAATTTCTCAAAACCCGGCGGGCCGCCGGTAAGTTCAACGTTGGTTACATCTCCGGTAACCACCCAGTTAATCTGCACCGTAATTTCGTTCTCTTTTGCGCCCCGGTCATCGGAGTCTGCCCGCACCTGTTCCGGCGGGGTCACTTGCAGCAGGTCGATAACGGGCAGGGCTGCGGGTGTGGCGGTTGGGGTGGGGGTTGGCTCTTCGCCCACAATCACCTGCTGCACCGCATTAACCGTATCTTCTCCATTAGAGGCGCTGAGCACATACAGGGTGGTTTCCTGCGGCTGATGGCTGATAGGGGGACTAACCGGCGGCAATCCACTGCCCAGCGGTTGAACCGTAACTGAGTCTGCCCCTCGCACCGCCCACTGCAGCAGCACTGTTTGTCCGGCGCTAATCACCGTAGGCGCCACAATAAATTGATCAATCACCGGTTGCGGAATGGGTTCCGGGGTGGGGGTGGTCACTCGAACTCTGGCCAGCTTTTGTACAGGGTCTTCCGGAGCAGATTTGTTAACCGCCCTCAGCGTGAGCACTAAATCTGAATCAGGGATCAGCACAATTGAGCCGGCCGGCTGGTCCAGTTCATTTTCTACACCAAGATTGTTATTGATCAACGTAAGTTCATCGGCGCCAATGGTAAACCAGGAAAGCACCACCGGTTCGCCGCTGCCAATTTCTTCGGGCTGCACCTCAAACAGGCTGATTTCCGGCCTGACGGGGGCCACCGCCACAAACTGATCTTCTCCGGCAGTGAGCAGCCTGAACATTTTGGAAAGCCACGTGTCTGCCGTGAGCCGGTAGGTTTTGGATTGGTGTAATTCTTCTACCAGTAATCTGCCGCTGGCGTCAACCGGCTCGCCGTCCAACCTGACATCAATAAAGAAGGGGGGTAATGCCCTCCAAAATAATTCTACATCTTGCCCGGCAGTGATTGCGCCGGGCTGAGCATCAAACCGCACAATTCCCGGTGTAAACGTATAAATGACAGCGGCCACAAGCAAAAATAAAATTAATAATATCAGTAAAGGGCCAATTAAGGGAGCGCTTCTTAAGTCACCCAACAGAGATCGTGGTGTTTGTTGTTCTGCCAGCGGAGTGCTGGTAACGGTAAAATTGTAGGTGCGCTTCCGCAGCCCAATCAACCGGCGGGAGTAGGGGGTAATGGAAATTGGAATAGAAACAGTCTCGTTGGCTTCAATTTCTAAATCAGCCTGTCTGGCCAGGCCCACAGCCTCGCCGGGAATAGTGAACTCAAAGCTGCACGCCCGCTCGTCGTCTTCCCCCTCTACCCGAAAGAACGTTTCGCTGTTGCCACTATTTGTAATAGAAAGGTTTGTTTGCCCAAAGCGTTTAAACCAGGAGATCGATTGGCGCTTGGGCGTTAATTCATCCACCGAAAATTCGTAATAAGGATTTACATTTAAAACCGCGCCGCGCCGGCTGCTCTGTTGGGGATAATTGGGCGATGTAACCACAATAGCAAACGGATGAGGTCCGGCGCTGCTGTTTGGGTGCCGGGGGGGCATGATGTTGATCGTAACCGTGGTTCGCTCGCCTTCGTATAGATTTACCTGCGGTGGAGAAACCATAACCCAACCTGGATCAATTCCCGCCACGCTGACCAAAAAAGTGGCAACAATGTTTCCCCCGTTAACAATGGTTAGTTGATAGGCTCCCGCCTGGCTAACATCCACCGTTCGCTCACGGTCATCGCCCATTTCCAGAATTATGGCTTCGCTGGTTGAATCTGGGGGAATGGCAGCAAACACCTCTCCCATCCCAAACCGTTCCGGACGAGAGGTTGGCGGAACAATTCCTGCCGGTAATGCCGCCGCCATTTCCGGCAGGGTGGCCGGCAGAAACTCCGGCACGGCAGCCAAAGCCGTGGCCGGCAGTGACAGGTCGCCTTCAATCAAAATGACGGTATTGCCGTTGATTCTAATGGCATCTCGATGGCGGATTGGGAGGGGCACGTTGGGGGCTACTGTCTGGTTGCGCAATACTGTGGCGCCGTCGTGGCTTAGCACCACTAACTGAAATGGCTTCTGGCGATGATCCAGCACGGCGTGAAACGGCGCCACGCCGGGGCCGTCCAGAACCACATCGTTTTCGGGATGCGCCCCAATATTTGTAACGCCTTTGTGCGGGTCGGGAGTGAAAAACTCAACTTGCCCATTGGATCTGATGATTTCCAGTTGATCCTGGAGGGGCACTATGTTTCTCCTCTAGCAGATTTAACAGGTGGTAAAGCCGGGCAGAAGGCTTCTGATGGTGCATGAAATTTGAAAATAGTATTCTAACAGATTTGCGTTTAGCAGCCAGATAGCCAGAAAAACAATGCCTGTAGTTACCAAAACCACAACCAGCATCACGAACAAAATTGGCAAGTACCGCAGTAACCACGGAATACCGGGCGTTTTAACCTTTGATTCTTGAATAACCGGTGTGGCTTCCGGTTGTTCAAGCGCCACCGAGTAAACCGTAAAGTTGTGCACTTTCCGTTTGTATGGATTTTGCGGGGCAATGAGCATATCAACCATCAAAACGTCACCTGGCTCAATGAATGGCGTTTGGGCGCGTTCCAGGCGTACGGACCTGGTTTTAGTGGTATGATGTCCATTGGTGCGATGTCTTATTGGGGCGTGCGGTGATGTTTCGTCGGTAGGGCCGGCCACTGTTACCGCAGGAGCAGTCGCCCCCGCAGCGGTGCTTGATGGCCCGGTTTCTGCCACAGCTACAGGAGCTTGTTGGG